>JBFMCF010000001.1 GCA_040754625.1 bacterium
CTCTGCCCATCGTTTTTCTCTATCGCATTATGGTTCCAGTCATCCGGCTGATTCATTCCATAAACAAATAAGTCCTGCGATATTGTTAAAAACAGGGCGAAGGCAAGGGTGAGAAAAACCGAGTAAAATTTTTTACTTTTAAACATTTTTAATCCTTTAGCTCACAACCCACAATCCATTAATAAAACACTTCCACTGCCCCATACATCCAGTTCGACTCGTTGCCGGCCGCGTCAATCGCACGGATACCGAGTGTGTATTTGCCGCTCCCGCATAAAAATCCGTTTTCATCTCTTCCAGTCCAGTTTATGTTGTTAAGCCCGCTATTCATACCCTGGAATTCTTTTTGAACAATTATTCTCTGCATGCCGTCCAATATTTTAACTTTTATGTTTGCCTGCTTGGATAACCTGAACTGCATAATTAATTTTTTATCCTGTTCAATTTCAGGATTCAGGCCTGGTGAAAAATAGCCTGTGGACATCGCAATATCTGAAATTACAGGCCTTCCGTTTATGATAATTGCATTTTTAGCCAACGGCCATTTTACAGCCGAAAGGACATAACTTCCCGGTGGGGCAGTTATACCTTCACTATTTGTCCCATCCCATACGGCTATATAGGTCCCGGATTTCTGTGGTTCTCTCATGCAGATTGTCTTAATTTTATATTGCGGATAGGCAGACGGGGCCCAAAAAACATAAAGGGTTATTTCCGCGGGCTTGTCTAAAGTATATTGTAAAGTACAAATCTTACCGTCATAGGGTGAAAAACTTACAGGATAACTAAAAAGCGGCACTTCATAATTTCCCGATGTATTTGTAAGATTATAAGAATATGTTTTACCGTTTATTTCATAATCGATAACAAAAAAATAAATGCCTGTTTTAACCAGGTTACCGCTGTCATCTCTTCCGTTCCAGGTATCTGAATAAAAACCGGTGTCCCGGCTTACATTGGAAATTATTGTCTTAACAGGGTTCTGGTTCCTGTCTACAATGCGAAGTGTGATTTTTGCGGGTTGTGCCAGAATGGAATTTACGGCAATCGTCTCACCAAGGACAGGATCAAACGCCTCACTGCTAAGTGTTGTTGTAATACCCATATTGACCGTAATGGGAATTGATTTAAGGACTGAAACATTATTGCTGTTTGTTACCCGTAACATGGCGGTATAATCATTGGCAAGGGTATATGTGGACGAAGTATTTCCTGTTGTGTCTGAAAGCCAGTCGAACACCCCATCTCCGTCAAAATCCCACTCGTATCTTGCAATGCTGGAAGCGGTATCCACAGCAGTAACATTAAAAAAAATTTTTAAAGGCGCGGTGCCGCTTGAAGGATTCGCGCCGGCGGTAATCTCCGTGGCCGGGCCGGATGTCGCATTTATTAAAACCGAGCTTGTGTTAAAATTGTTGTCATTATCTGTCCCTTTTAAACAGGCAGAATATATTCCCACAGTTTCATAAGTATAGGAAACGGCGGCGGAGCTGTCTGAAATCCAGTCAAATAAGCCATTCCCGTCAAAATCCCATTCGAATCTTTTGATTGTTCCGTCTGAATCGGAAGCCGAACCTGAAAAGGAAACCGTCAGAGGAACAGCGCCCTGGGCCGGTGAGGCTTGCGCTGAAACTGTTGGTATTGATACTGCCTGGACATTTATTGTAACGAACTCTTCTCCTTTAAGATTATCGTTGTCGGTAACACGCAGTTTTGCCTGATACGTCCCTGGAATTTTATAGGTATAAGATATTTTGTCGGGGAGAATAGTGTATCCATCATATGTCCCATTTCCGTCAAAATCCCATTCGTAATTATAAATTACTCCATCTTCATCTGAGCCGTTTGAAGTAAAGGTAACATTTAAAGGAGCAAAACCTGTCCCCGGATATGCCTGTGGCAAAGCTTTCGGCGTAACACCCGCAAAGACAAATATTTTCGCTGTGTCCGTTAACCCGCTGTTATCAGTGATTCTAAAAACCGCGTTATAGCTGCCAACATTGTTATATGTCCATGAAGCAATCCCGGTTGTACCAGAGTTCCAGTCATAGCTTCCGTTACCGTCAAAATCCCATTCGTGCAGGACAATTGTTCCGTCACTGTCGGTCCCTATCCCTGCGAAGTCTACCTTAAGCGGCGTGTCGCCTGATGTCCGAGATGCGGATGCGGACGCCTCCGGATTACCTGACGGTAAAACTGAAATATTTATATAGGCAGTCGCATATCTTCCTCCGGAATCCGATGCCTTGAATACTGCATTATAATTCCCGGAGGTATTATAGGTATAATCCGCGGATGCGGAGGTATCTGAAACCCGGTCGTAAACACCGTCACCGTCAAAATCCCATTCATATAATGCAGCAGGATAATCCGAATTCGCTGTGCCTGAAAAAGAAACGTTTAAAGGCGGTTTACCTTTCACGGGAGAAGCTTCGGCCGTTACAGTTAAAGGAACAGGATTCACAGTCACAGTAACCTTCACAGTGGAAAATAACCCGTCATTATCCATCGTTTTTAAAGTTGGGAAATATGTCCCTGCTGAATTATATATATAACCAACTTCAACGGGTATTTTGCTGTTCCAATCATAAACATTGTCATCATTGTAGTCCAGCTCATAAAGGGTTATACTTCCATCATAGTCATAACTGCCCCACATTTTAAAAAGAACATTCAATGGCCGGGTACCGTTTGTGGGGCTTACATTCAGGACGGGGACCGGGCCGGACAGATCTACTGTTACCTGTGAAGCCCATTTTACAAATTCGGTCCCGTATTCATCTGTAATTTTTATGACTGGCTGGTAAATTCCACTTTGCGAATATGCCCAATTTATATTCCCTGTAGTTAATGAATTCCAGTCATATATTCCATCTCCGTTAAAGTCCCATTCATATTTTGATATTAAACCGGCGGGATTGAACGCGGAAACTGAAAAACTCACGTCCAGGGGCACCGGCCCTCCTGTTTTATCCTGTGAAATATCGATTTTTGCGGGGCCTATGCGGACAATATTCTTATAATCATACCCCGGCAAACCATTACTGTTGGTTACTCTAAGGATAGGATTATACACGCCTGCCGATGAATAAGTATGGAAAGTATTTGCTTCACTTTCAGTTGGAGCCGAGAAATCAAAAATCCCATCGCCTTCAAAATCCCATTCGTAATTTATAATCGAAGCTGTAGTGTCAATCGCAGATGCTCCAAAATTTACCGGCAAAGGTTTATCGCCGGAAAGGGGAGTAATTAAGGCAGTTGCCAATGGTAAACTTGATCCTGTTGTCCCGGGATCAAAAGCCACACTCATCGGCTTCCAAAATCCTCCTTTTCTAAAAAGTGTAGTCCCGTTTGCCGATATTTTAACTATTTCACCTGTATAACTATCCGCAACCCAATATCCGCCGTCAACATCCGGACATATTGCTTCCGGCCAGATGAATCCGGGAACACTTAGAATACCTTTACCATTCGCATCAAATCGGACTATCCTGTTGTTATATGTGTCGGCAACCCAGCAATTGCCGTCTTCCGGATTTACAACCAGGTCGACTAAATAGATATTAAATCCGCCTATTCTGAACAATTCCTGGCCGGTTGAATCCAATTTAACAACCTGGCCGCTATTTGTATTTGAAATCCAACAGCTTCCGTCAGCCGGATTTACAGAAACGGACTTGGGCCTGTTAAAACCACTTATCCTTTTTAATTCCACTCCGTCAGGAGACAATTGGACTATTTGTGAATTATAAGTATCTGTTACCCAGGAGCTTCCGTTACTGCTGTTTACTGAAACGGCGTGGGGAAAATAAAACCCGCCAATTCTAAACAATTCCTGGCCGTCACTGCTTACTTTTATTATTTTATGTTCAAGCTCAGCAGCAACCCAGCAGGAACCACCATTAGCATTTACTGAAATACCGGTTCCACGCCAGGAAGGACGGGTAACGTTTATTCTAAACAACTCCTGCCCGGCGGAATTCACTTTAACAACCTGATCATTAAGGCAATCCGCAATCCAGCAGGAACCATCCGTCACATTGACGGAAACAGTATATGGCCCTTTAAATCCGCTTAATCTCTTTAATTCTTTCCCGTCAGCCTCTAATTTAATCACCTGGCCATTATAACTGTTAGGATCACTGACCGCAATCCATACCGAGGCTGAAGAAACAAAAATTTTTGCCACATCCATATCAGTCAGTCCGTCATTGTCGGTCACTCTAAGCCTTGGTTCATATATCCCGGGAGATTCATAAGTATTTTGAACAGAATCATATACCGCTAAACTATTAAATGCCGTTTCGTATATTCCATCTCCGTTAAAGTCAAATTCATATTGGGTTATCCATCCATCCAGGTCGGTCCCGGTGCCTCCAAAATATACTTCCAGGGGAATATTGCCCGCCTGAGGAGAAACATAAATTTGGGCGGAAGGTGAACCTGCCGGGTTTACCCGGATACTTGTTAAAGACACAGCCTGTCCGCCGTCGTTATCGGTTACCCTCACCTTTGATTTATAATCACCTGCGGAATCATATACATAAACCAGGCTGTCAAAAGCACTACTTGTGTCATAAACATCGTCACCGTTAAAATCCCATTCATATAAATTTATAAATCCGTCCTGGTCTGAAGCTTCCGCCCTGAAAACAACCGGAAGAGGACTGTTTCCTTTTTGAGGACAAGCAGTAAGTTTAACAACAGGGAATGTCCTGTTACAAGCTATATTCAGAGAAGTTGTATTAAAATATCCGTCGTTATCCGTAACTTTCAAGACAGGATTATATGCCCCGCCATTTTGATAAATATGAGAAACATTGACAGCCGTAGTAGAAAAAAAGTCGAAGGTGTCATCTCCCTCAAAATCCAATTCATAATTTTTTATTGTTCCATCCGGGTCAGTTCCAAAATATTTGAAAGATATTTCCAAAGGAGCATTTCCCTGGATAGTGTTCGCTTGAATAAAACCCACGGGTTTGGATTGAGCTTTTATTAATATATTCGCTGTTGAATAAAGGCCGTCATTATCTGTTATTTTAAACAAAGCAGTATAATTTCCCAGTGAATCGTACGTATGGTTTGCAACCCCTGTAGTATTCAAACTCAAGCTGTTTCCGTCTCCAAAATCCCATTCATATCGGACTATCTGGCCGTCAGGGTCTAATCCCGTCCCCGTAAACGAAACATTAAGAGGAACCGGCCCAGAATCCGGAGACGCGCTCGCGGAAGCATAAGGTTTGCCTGGTGGAAAGACATTGATGACAATTGAAGCGGTAGCATAACCTCCTTCATTATCTGTCGCCTTAAAGACAGCATTGTAAACCCCGGGAGAATCATAAATATAACTTGTAATCCCGCTGGAATCCGAATTCCATGTGTTCCCATCCCCAAAATCCCATTCATATTTGACTATATTTCCGTCAATATCACTTCCTGTACCATTAAAATTAACATTCAAAGGAGCATTGCCGCTCGCGGGATTCGCGCTTGCCTGAGCCTTTGGAGGAGATTGATTCACAATAACAGTGCAATAACTTGAATCGCTCAACCCTGAATTATCAGTTACCTTTAAACCCGGATTATATGTCCCTTTTTCCAGGTATGTCCAACTTGCGTCTCCGCTTAAAACTGAATTCCAGTCAAATATGCCGTCCCTATTAAAATCCCACTGGTATAATGTTATAAAACCGTCAGGGTCGCTTGTCCCGGATGCTGATAAATTTACAGTTAAAGGAATTACACCCTGGCCCGGATTCGCACTTGCTTTTGCCTTTGGCGCTGAACCGCTTACAGTAACTATTACTGAATCTATTGCCGTCGCACCATCTGTGTCTGTAACTTTTACTGTCGCCTTATATGTTTTTACATTTTGATAGATATAACTTATAGCTCCGCTCGTGGTTGACAAATAATCAAATATCCCGTCCCCGTCAAAATCCCATTGATAATTTTCAACACGGCCGTCCGTCGGGTCAAACAGCACCGCGCTGAAATTTACTTTTAACGGCGCGTTCCCGCTGGTAGTATCCGCAGCCGCCTTCACAACCAGTTTACCAATCCTGATAATTTCATTATCATATTTTTGCAAAAAGCTGTCATCTGTCCCTTTTACAACCGCGTTATAAATTCCCAATGATTCGTAAACATGAGAAATACTTCCAGCCGTGTCCAAACTTGTATCAAAAACGCCGTCTCCTTCAAAATCTATTTCATATTTTTGAATATACCCGTTCGAATCGACGCCGGATACGTTTAAATCTACTACTTCTCCCGTATCTATCCGGTTTTTATTTGCTGAAACATTAACATAAGGCCCATCCGGCTTTATTTCCTCTGGAACAAGCGATACCCATTTCGGACGGTTAAATCCCGCTAAGCGCATAACCTCTTTTCCGTTCGGCGAGAGTTTTACTACCTGATTCCTTTCATAATCCGCCACCCAGCACCCGTAATCAAAAGGATCTGCCGATACAGAAACCGGATGGATAAATCCGGATGTTCTTGCCAATTCCGCGCCGTTTTTATCAAGCCGCGCAACCTGGTTATTTTCATAATCAGCAATCCATATGCTTTCATCCTGCCAATTTACCGAGATAAAATTCGGCCGGTTAAATCCTCCAATGCGAACCAATTCCGTGGTCCCGGTACTTATCAGCCGGACAACCTGGTTATTATATTTATCAGCTATCCAGCAGGAACCGTCTCCCTGGTTCACTGAAACTGAAACGGGTTTATTAAATCCGCCTTTACGGACTAATTCCAATCCATTGGCATTCAATTTTACTGCCTGGTTATGGTCATAATCAGCTATCCAGCAGGAACCGTCCAGCAAATCTATATCAAGTGAAGCAGGATTTAAAAATCCGCTTGCCCTGAACAACACCTCACCGTTAGAAGACAGTTTAGCGACTTTATCATATTCTCCCACCCAGCATGAACCGTCCCGCCAGTTATACGCTATACTCTGGGGCTTGTTAAATCCAGTTATTTTTAATAACTCACGTCCGCCGGCATCCAGTTTTATAATCCTGTTATTTCCGTAATCACAAATCCAGCAGGAGCCATCCAAAGGATTTACCGCCATAGAATATGGATTTAAAAAACCTCCTGTCCGCAATAGCTCCTTTCCTGTCTTCCCTGAAAGCCGGACTATCTTATTATTGTTGTAATCGGATACCCACAGGCTTGAAACTACTCCCTTGCGGGCAAAATGAACGGCAAAAAAACTTAAATCTTTTTCATCTATAATTTTATCATTATTTATATCTGCTTCCTGAAGCCAATTGGGGCTTTCGGGTGTGGCACCTTTGACACGGGAAAAAAGGATTAAATCAAAACCATCGACACGGTTGGATTCATTAATGTCAGCGGGTAACGCCAAAACAGGGGAGGTTAAAATGAAGGGAAAAATAATGATAAAGGCAATAAATCGGGTTTTTATTTTCATTACGGCCTGTAATAGTTTTAAGGAAAAGTTATCAAAAAACATTATAATTTCTATATCATTTTTGTCAAGTTAATTTTTTTAAACAATTCGGGGGCTTAAATAAAAATACTGATGAAATTTTTTTTTATTATGTTAAAATTATTCTGTAATGAAAAAGAGAAATGAATCAATTTTTATAAGCTTGAACATATTGTTTGATGTCATAGGGATCAACCTTGCCTTTTTAACTTCATACTGGATTAGTTTCAGGGCCAACCTTGTCCCTGTAAAATATATTCCGCCTTCTCCTATAATGTTTAACAATATCCCGGTATTGATTTTAATTAACTTATTATGGGTTTTTATCTTCAGCATCGGCGGTATGTATGACCAGCGCCGGGGGCTTTCAAAAATATCTGAATTCCATCTCATCCTTAAAAACGTATCAACCGTAATAATAATTCTGACAATCGGGACTTTCCTTATCAAAACATTATACGACTGGAGATTGACCGTTGTATATACCTGGCTTACAAACCTGCTTTATCTCTCAATATTCAGGTTTATTATTATCCAATACCGCTTAAACAGCAGGGAAAACGGGTTGTTTTTAAGCCGCACTTTAATTATCGGGGCGGGTGAAACGGGTGTCCGGATCGCCGAAGAACTTAAAAGGTTTCCAAAACTGGGTTATAAAATAATCGGGTTTATTGATAATGACCCCGGGAAATTGCATAAAGAAATAAACGGATTAAAAATACTCGGCAATGATGAAAACCTGAAAAATATTATAGAAAACGAGTCCATCGAAGAAATCATTATCTCAATTCCCCCGACATCACATAAGGCCATTTACGAATTATTATTGCAGTTAAAAGACACTCATATTACTTTTAAAATAGTCCCGGATTTTCTGGAAGTAGTCATCGGCAAAGTCAAGATACGGCATGTGGAAGAAATCCCGCTGATCGAGTTAGCGACCGAACCTGTATACGGCTGGTCTAAAATACTTAAAAGGACACTGGATATATCTGTTTCCCTGGCGGGTCTTGTGATATTTGCCGTCCCTTCTCTAATTATCACGATTTTAATTAAGCTCGACAGCCGCGGGCCGATTTTTTTCAAACAGGAACGTATCGGAAAAGGAGGTGTCCCGTTCAACCTCTATAAATTCCGTTCAATGATAGAAGATGCCGAAAAACATACAGGCCCTGTGTGGGCGCAGGAAAATGACTGCCGGATAACCAGGCTTGGAAATATCTTAAGAAAAACAAGCCTGGATGAAATACCCCAGCTATGGTGTATTCTTAAAGGCGACATGAGCCTGGTCGGGCCAAGGCCTGAACGAGAGTTTTTTATTCAAAAACACCCGGAACTTCAAAATGAAAGATTGTTAGTCAAACCCGGTATTACAGGACTCGCGCAGGTTAACGGGCGATACCATTTAACAATACATGAGAAGGCTAAATACGACCTTTTTTATATTCGCAATCATTCACTGGGGCTTGATATTAAAATCCTTTTAAAAACAATAATTGTTGTTTTAACACAACATGGAGCAAGATAAAATAGCGCTGAAGGCTGAAGGCGCCGAAGGAAGGAAAATGAAACTTTTATTTAAATTTTTTATAATCACATTTTTATCGCTATTTTGCGGCTGTATCTTAAGCCCGCTGGAATACGAAGAGGAAAACAACTGGACAACTTACTGGGTAGACAATAACAATCCGAACAGCAATGTTTTTAATGTCCTTGTAACTTCGGACAATAAACTGTGGGCGGGGACGGATAACGGGGTTAATGTTTTCGATTATAAGGTATGGACCACTTATAATACAAATACCACAAAAAATACGCTTGAAAGCAACAGTATTTATTCTCTCGCGCAGGGTGAAAATGGAATTTGGGCGGGGTCATTTAAAGGTTTATTCTTTTTCGATTACTCAACCTGGAAAAAAATAGATTCAATCGGAGATACACTTGTTGAGTCTTTATACTATCAAAACGGGAATCTATGGGTTGGCACAAACAACGGGCTTTTTCTTTTAGTCCCCCAGGGAAACGGGACCAAAATCTCCACAAACACCACGGGCAATAGAATAAGCGCTATTACCTCCGACCAGGAGAACATGTGGGTCGGAACAGACAACGGCCTCGCAAAACTCTATAACGGCTCCCCGACGGCAACGTATACAACGACAAACGGTCTGTCAAACAATATTATAAAATCCCTTGCAAGCAACGGTAAATTTCTATGGGCGGGAACGGCAAACGGCTTAAACAGGCTGGATATAATAAAAAATGAATGGACCAATTACACCACATCTAATACCAAAGAACTCCAGAGTAATGATATTTTAGCCCTGATGTTAACCAATGATATTCTCTACGCGGGGACTTCCCAGGGCCTTAATAAATTCGACGGGAAAATATGGAGCAAAGTGGCCCCTGACGAAATATCTCATGTGTTATCGCTGGCCATCCAGGGCAACACCCTCTGGGTCGGCACAAAAAACGGTATTCTAAAAGGGGAAATTTAAAAAGCGCTGAAGGCTGAAGTTACAGATGGTAAAATAATATTTATGAAAAAATATATTATATCTTTTTTTATTACTTTAATCCTCCTGGGTTTTGTCTCTTCTGAAACAGTAAAAGATTTAGCCGGCAGGAAAATTGTAATGATTATCGCCCCCTCGGATTTCAGGGATGAGGAATACCAGAAACCGAGAGAACTGTTTGAAAAAAAAGGTTTAATAGTTACAGTTGCTTCTTCCGTTTTAACTGTAAGTAAAGGCATGTCAGGCCTTGAAGTAAAACCGGACATGCTCATGGAAAAAATAAATACCAGTGAATTTGACGGTATTGTATTTATTGGCGGGACCGGGGCCCGGGAATACTGGGACAATAAAACAGCCCATAAAATCGCGAAGGATTCAATAAAACACAAAAAAGTATTGGGCGCTATATGTCTTGCCCCGGTAATCCTTGCCAGGTCCGGTGTTTTAAAAAATAAACGCGCAACTTGTTTTGGTCCGGTTAAAGATAAAATTATTGAATCCGGTGCTAAATACATTGGTTCACTGGTAGAAATCGACGGGAACATCATTACCGCAAACGGCCCGCTGGCTTCCGAAACATTCGCGAAAGACATACTCGAAGCAATATTAAAAAATAAATGAGCAGTCGGGGAGTTTTTTCGACTGCTCATCCTGAGCCGGCAGGCAGGCGAAGGATATCTGACTTATTCTTAAATTTGTAATTTTATTAAAATGTGTTATAATCTGTTCAAAATGAACCCAGCCCTTCCTAAAATGTTTTTTGCAATAAATAAGGGGTGGGTAAAAGATATAGAATTTGGATTTTTGAGTTTAGTATAGAAAGGAAGAGCTGGGTGAAAAAATTATTTTACTTTATCATAATATTAAATTTATTCTTTTACACGGGATGCGCCAAAAGAAAATTAAATGACGTGCAAAAGCAGCCGGAAGCCTTGAACCTGTCCCCGGACGTTTACTCTTATTATATGATGGGGACCATGTATGACGGGCAGGGATTATATAAAGAAGCGGCTAAAGAATTTGAGAACGCGGTAATTCTTTCTCCTGGTTCCGCGTTTCTCCATAATTCACTCGGCCACGCATACCTGAAGCAGGGCCTTTATGACGAATCAATCAAGGAGTTTTCAACGGCAATTTCACTGGATTCAACTTTCGCGTCTCCTTATGTTTTCCTGGGAAGCATATACGGTTATAAAAACCTGACTAATGAAGCGATTAATTCTTTTAAAAAAGCCATTGAGCTTGAACCCGGTAACATAGGGACCCGCCAATTACTGGCACAGTTTTATGCAAAGAACAATCTTTTACAAGAGGCGTTAACCGAATATAATGAAATATCAAAAATAAATCCCAATACCGAACTGATACATTTTTATTTGGCAAATATTTACATGGAACTGAAAAATTACAAAGAAGCCATAAAAGAATATAAGTCAGCTATAGATGCAAACCCAAATTATCTTCTTTCCCGTTACGGTTTAGTGGACGCTTATAGAAAAACGGATGATTTCGATTCCGCGATCAAAGAATTAAAAGAAATTCTCGCGATAGCGCCCAGGAACATCATGGTCAATAAAATACTGGGGGAAATTTATATGCAAAGAAAAGAGGAAAAAGAGGCGCATAATTATTTCCTTACTGTCCTTGAAAAAAACCCGCATGACATTGATGCTTTATACTTTCTCGCATTAATAGCTAAAAAAAATGAAAAATATGAGGAGTCAATTTCCTATTTTGAAAAAATACTGAGATTCCACCCAAATTTTTTAGAAGCCTATATACAACTTGCTTTTTTATATGACAAAACAAATCAAAACTCAAAAACCGTCCAAATCCTGGAAAATTCGAACCGGTTACACCCTAATAACCCGGATATTTTATTTTACCTGGCACTGAGCTACAGCCGCGCGGAACAGAACGAAAAGGCCGTAACCGCGATCTCTGATGCAATAAAAATAAATCCTAATAATGCCGAATTTTATTATCATTTAGGGGTCTTAAGCGACAAAATCGGAAATTTCGATGAAGCGGTAAAAGCCTTTTATAAAACCATCGAATTAAATCCAAAAAAGGGTGATGCTTACAACTACCTGGGTTATCTTTACGCCGACCGGGGCATAAAACTTGAAGAGTCAATATCACTGGTTTCCAAGGCGCTGGAAATAGAACCGGAAAACGGTTATTTTATTGATAGTTTAGGATGGGCTTATTTTCGCTTAAACAGGCTTAATGATGCTTTAAATGAAATCACAAGGGCTTTAAAATATGTTAAAGATGATCCAATAGTATATGACCATCTCGGCGATATACTTTTTAAAAAAGAAGACTTTGGAGGGGCTGAGAAGGCATGGGAAAAATCCATAAGTATTAAAAAAGACCCCAAGGTACAGGAAAAACTGGATAAACTAAAGGAACTGCTTAAAAATAAAAAGTAAGTTTAAACTCTATGGATTCTATTTCTCTCCTGAGTTACGCCAAGATTAATCTTTACCTTGATATTTTAGACAAACGCCCTGATAATTACCATAATATCCTGACTTTATTCCAGGAAATCGACCTTGCCGATAAAATTTCTTTTGAAGAAACAACTTCATTGATTAAACTCCGTTCCGGGGGAATAAAAGTCCCCGGCGGGAAAGAAAATATAATTGTCCGGGCGGCACTGCTTCTCAGGGAAACCTGTAAAATAAAAAAAGGCGTCAATATCCGCCTTGAAAAAAATATCCCGGTATCCGCGGGGCTTGGAGGAGGCAGCAGCAACGCGGCTTCAACATTAAAAGGATTATCTCTTTTATGGCAGATAAACATTCCGCGGGAAAAACTTATATCATTGGCGTCTGAGCTTGGGTCCGATGTCCCTTTCTTTCTGACCGGAGGGACATGCATCGGGAAAGGCCGCGGGGAAATCCTGACGCCTGTTTATAACACTCCTTCTTTCTGGGTAGTAATAATAAAACCTGAAATACCTGTTTTAACACAATGGGCTTATCAAAAAATAGAGTTGACAAAGACCATAAAAACTGATAAACTTAAATACCCTTTTTTTACAGATGAAAACTATAACTTTATTGCATTAAAGAACAATCTTTATAATAAGTTTGAAGGCTGTGTGATACCGGAATTCCCGGAGATCGGGGAAAAGAAAAAAGAACTCGAATCTTTCGGATTAAGCGCCTTAATGTCAGGCAGCGGTTCGGCTGTGTTCGGAATTATCCAGGAAAAAAGGAAAGCTGAATTGGCATACCGCGAACTAAAGGCTAAGGGAGAACAGGTCTTCCTGGCAAAAACAAGACATCATTGAAAAAAGGCCCGCCTGAGGCGGGTCACTTTGTGAAAGGAAGGGTACATCTATGGAAATCACTGAAGTAAGGGTATTCTTAAGAAAAGATGAAACAGAAAAAGTTAAAGCTTACATCACGGTGACCTTTGATAATGCTTTTGTTGTCCGTGACCTGAAAATCCTGGACGGCAAAAACGGCCTTTTCGTTGCCATGCCAAGCCGCAGGATGCGCGTAGGCTGTCCTAAATGCAGCCATAAAAATAACCTCCACAGCCGTTTTTGCAGCCATTGCGGCCAGGCCCTTGAATCCGTAGTCAATGATGAATCTATTGACCGTAAAGATGAACACAAAGATATCGCGCATCCCATTACCACAGAGATGCGGAATTACATACAGGATAAGGTGATCTCGGCCTACAAACAAAAGCTCCAGGAAGAGGGAGTTCCCGCGTAATAAATTAGAGGCTCTTAGATTAATGGGGTCAGTCTTATTTTATTTTTCGATTGACCCTTTTATATTTAACGCAAAAGACAAAATTCCTGCCTGTCACAGGCAGGTAAAATTAAAATTAATATATCATTTCGTGACTTTTGACTTTTAACTTTTGACTTTCTGTTGGGGCGTCGTCAAGCGGTAAGACTCAGGAATTTGGATCCTGCATTCGAAGGTTCGAATCCTTCCGCCCCAGCCAGTGAACCACGTAGGGTTCACTGCCTTGCAGTGAATCCTATGTGGTGAACTGCCCTGCACCCAACGTGGTGCAGGGCAATCCTTAATATAACTTTATGTATTATGTTTATATCCTTTTCAGTCTAAAAGATCAAAAATTCTACATCGGTTTTACACATGATTTAAAACGAAGAATGACGGAGCATTCCACAGGAAAAGTCCCCAGCACTAAACCACGCCTTCCTTTAAAATTAATCTTTTATGAAGCTCACCTTTCAAAAATTGACGCCCAAAGAAGAGAAAACTATTTCAAGACAGAAAAAGGCAAATCAACTCTGCGGCAAATGTTAAGAAGTTCTTTAAAAGATTTAGTTTTAGTTAAATAATTGTTCATCATACTTTTATTGAATCCAAACAGGAAAAAGGTTTGAAGGGAACGGCTGTCTGGGGCGGAAGTCGTAAATATTATTTTCTTCCCTCCCGAAAAATCCCAAACCTCACCAATCCCGTTTTTTGAAGCATATATTTTGCCAGGACGGACAGGGTCTGGAACCCGTATTTGACGCTTCTTTTAAAATTGATTGAAGATGCCTGGGGAAAATAACGGGTGGGGACCGGTATGTCCCCTATCCTGAAGCCGAAAAAAACAGCCTGGGCAAGAAATTCCGAATCAAAAACATAATCATTTGAATTTTCCCAGTAAGGGATTTTCTCTAAAACCTCCCTCGTGTAAACGCGAAAACCGGAATGAAAATCGCCGAGGTTCTGGCCCAGAATAATGTTTTCAATTATCGTCAAAAACCTGTTGCTTATATATTTATACAGGGGCATGCCGCTTTCAAGTGTTTCGCGCCGGGTCCTTATGCGTGAACCTATAATAACATCGCAGATCCCCGCGGATAAAAAACCTACGGCAAAAGGTATTAAACGGCTGTCATACTGATAATCGGGATGAATCATGACCACTATATCGGCCCCGGTTTTTAACGCCGCGTCATAGCACGTTTTCTGGTTTGCGCCATATCCTTTATTTTTGTCATGGCGTAAGACTGTAATGCCGAGTTTTCGTGCAACTTCCACTGTATGGTCTGAACTCCCGTCATCCGTTAAAATTATTTCATCAACGCTGCCTTCGGGTATATCTTTCAAAGTTTTTTCGAGGGTCTTTTCCGCGTTGTAGGCGGGCATGACGGCAGTTACCTTTTTTGGCTTTACCTGAATATTAGTTTTCATTTCTTGATTTTTCAAGCTCTTCAAGCTGTTTATTAACTATATTTATTTCTTCAGTCCGCCAGAGACTGATATGCTCCTTGACATATTTTAATTCTTTTTCCGCCTGAAAATTTTCTCCGCTGTTTTTATAAGATACAGCCAGAGCATAACGGATATTTAAGGCCTCCGGATCCAGACAAATTCCTTTTATAAGCATTTGTTTCGCCTTTTCAAATTGTCCATTTTTGTTATATATAAGACCCAAATTATAATACACATCCACTCTCAAGGGATTAATTTCAAGGATCCTTTTGAATATATTTTCAGCCCGTGTCAAATCGTTTAAATAATAAAATATTATCCCCTTGCGAAATAAAATCCGTTGATTATCATGCCCAATTTTTTCAGCAAGATCCAACTGCTCGAGGGCATTTTGATATTCACTTTTAATTTCATGCTTCACCGCCCGGGAAAGATAATAATCAACATCAGGCTTACCCCAGGCTTTTAATTTTAAGGTAAAACTTATTATTAAAAACAAAACCAGAAAAGCCGTCAGCATAAAAAATCTGGCATATTTTTTATCCAGGAATATTTTTGCCAAAGAAAAAAGGCCATAACCCGAGAAGATTATCATGAAAGGTAAAACCGTCATCATATAACGCAGGGTAACAAAAAACATTATAATGCTCGATACCAAAAATATAACCGCAAGATAAAGGACAGCGGCTTTTTTATCGCATTCATTTTTTGCCAAAAACATTCCCAATAAACAGAACATAACTATAAGTTTTATTTCCAAGCCGTTATATTTAAATAATTTTATTTCATCTGAAATAAAATTATTTTCAATATCCGGCCCGGAAAAATTACCTGTTAAAACATAGCCTGTTTTTTTTAACAACAGTTTTAAATATTTCTGAGGTTCATTAGTGATAAAAGCCAATCCTTTCCGGAACCAGAAATCAGAAATCTGGGATGTTTTCAATTTTCTCCCTGTTTCATTTTGGGCCAGAATCATGGCATCCCTCAGCATGTCCTCCTGGTTAAAGCTGATATTATCCGGGCAATGAAAAATACCGTTGGCATCCGGGTTATTTCCCAGATAAAAATTAAATCCCAAATTACCCGATATCAGCACAAAATCTTTTTCAACCTTGTAATTTCTTAACGCCGCTGAACCTACTATAAGGAATAAACCTGACAAAAAAACAAAATTTTTAAAAACAAAATTTTTAAAAACGGGTTTTGTCTTTGACAAAATCAATACGAATGAAAATATTCCAAAAAATAGTATATTGGCCTGGGTCAAAACGGCAACCCCTAACAATGTTCCGAGCATGAATATTTTTATCCTGCCTGTATTAATATCAAATTTCAGCAGTAAAAAAATAAACAACAGGTTAAAAAAAACAGATAAAGCCGTATAAACAAGCAGGCCTTCGTATATTATAAATTTGCTTGAGAGCAAATATAAAACACCGGAAATCACCGCTGTTTTTTCATTAAATATTTTTTTAGCAATCAGGTAAATTAATAAACAATTAACTACCCCCACTATAAACTGTATTGAATAAATTGTCCCTATATTCTCCCCGAATGTCTTAAATAAAAAAGCCAATAAATAAGCATATAACGGCCATTTCATAAAAACTCCGGAGCCTAATAAATCTCCGGAAAGTATATCTTTGGCCCAGATATAATAACAATAGCTGTCCGAATGGACCATTATAGGGTAAATACTGCTTTTAACATATTCGGAAAGATAAAATAAACGGATAATCAGGGCGCTTGAAAGGATAATCAGAAGGATGTAAAATGATTTATCAATTTTAAATTCAGATATTTTCATAAAAATGTGTTTTATCTTTCATTTCGGATATTTAACAAAGTCTGACTTACGACTTAGACGCGTAAACAGTTATAACACCCCCCCTTTTCAGGGACGACTCCAGAAAAACAATAGGGACACCGGCCAGAGAAACAGGAACAATCACGCCGAAAGTAATCAGCAAATCTTTTAAAATATGTCTGCTAAATTTAAGTTTTCCGTTTAGCAAATCGAATAATAAATTCTTCCTTGTTGTAAACACATTGATAATGCTCTGTATAAAACCAAATAAGCCGTATATAAAAGAAAAATGGGAAATTTTAAGGACAGAAAAACCGGTTGAATTCAGTAAAGAACTTACGGTCTTCGGATCATAATGCACTAAATGCCGGGGCACATCCAAATGAAACCAGTTATGCCTGGTTAAGCATGACTGAAAAGACCCGAAGTTCGGTATTTCCGCTATTAAAAAACCTCCGCTCTTCAAGGATCTTTTTGCTTCCGATAAATAAACCTTCGGCCCGGCAAAATGTTCCAAAGTGTGCCACATTGTTATTATATCAAACTTATTATCAGGAAATTTACATTTTATCAAATCCTTTTTGCAGATCCTGGCGGATATTCCGTCACTTATAAAATGGCTTTCAGGAGCAGTCTCTGTTCCGGAAACTTCCCATCCTTTTTTTGACAAAAGAGACAAAAAGCTGCCATTCCCGCATCCAATGTCCAGGACCGACAAATTTATTTTATTGCCGGACAACCCGGAAACTTTTCTTAACCTTGAATAATTAATCAATCTTTCAACGAATGATTTGCGCCTGCCGTAATAGGGACCTTGATAGTATTTCCCAAAATCACAGGGCTCAAACTGTGTAAAAACACATCCGCAGCCTGAACATTTATGAATTGAGAACTTATCTCCTGTAATATAGTCTTTTGCCGGAAACAAATAGTCTGGATTTCCGCTATCGCAAATAAAACAATTCATAGGAGTATTTACTGCTTCATTATTTATATTGGTTTTTCCGGGAATAATCATAACACATTATATCGGATTTGATTTCGATAAAGTGAAATAAAAAGGGCCGCTTTAAAGCTCATTTCCCTTGACAACGTAAAAACAAGTGTTATAATTTTTTTATCCGTATAATGAAACTTCTTGTATCTTTTGAAGTATTATATTATAGAGAAAAAATGCGATTAAAGAGAAGGAATTTGTTTAATAAAACGACGCTAATATATTTATTGGCTGTTTTATTTTTATGGTCCGGATGTGCTTCAAACAAGAAAAACGCAAGGCCGACCGGGGAAGCCGCCCCGCAGGCCGGGACAGGGTTTAAAGAAACCGGTTTACATGGCCGGGTGGTAGTGGAAGAAAAGTACCGTTACCTTGAAGGCGCCCGTGTTTTTGCGTATACAACCCTGGATTTTGAAAATGGCAAATATTATATGTCTGAACCGGTAGATAAAAACGGCAATTTCAAACTTTTGCTGCCGGAAGGACAATATTATATTACAGCTAAAAAATCCGTTAAGAATGAAACATCGTTCAATAAAATTGAAAAGGATGATTATTATTGTTATTACGGCGGGAACCCTGTTGCCGTAACTTCAAATAAAATGTTTTTTATCGGGTTAAATTGTGTCCGGAAAAAAACTAATTTAAGTCATGAAAACAGTCCGCGGGAAAACGTTTCCGGGATTAAGGGAAGAGTAACTTATAAAGATAAACCGTTATCCGGCGCATATGTATTGGCGTTCGAAGACGCGGAAACAAGTTTCCGGGGCTCGTTCTATACTGTTTCCAAACCCACTGACGCGGATGGGAATTTTGAACTGGATTTACCAGCGGGGACTTATTATATTATCTCTAAAAAAATGAAAAAGGGAGGCGAACCTTATATTCATCCCTATGGGAAAGGAAAGATCACTGAACGGACCAGTTTAACCGCGGGGCCGTTAAAACAAGACGATTATTATTGTTATTATGATGAAAATCCAATACAGGTTAAAGAAAACAGTTTCGCAGTGCTGGAATTACCGTCAACAATTAAAATCGGAGATGATACAAAAACCCATTACAACATGAGCACGGGTACAATGAGGATTGAAGGGCAGCTCCTGGACGGGGATAACAAACCTGTCAAGGAGGCTTATGCGTTTGCCGCCCTGCACAGGCTGATGGAGGATAAACCCGAGTATATCTCCAACCCGACCGGTGAAGACGGTAAATTTGTGCTGTATATTAAAAAAAGCGGCTGGTATTACCTGGGGGGGAGGAATTACCTGGGCCGCCCGATGAGAAAAGGCGATCTATGGGGTTATTATAACCAGGCGGGAAAAAATCTGATAAAAATAAATGAAAATGATGTAATAGAAAATATGACCATTAGGTTAGGGTTAATAGAATAAAAACTTTAAGGAGATAATTTATGAGAAGAAAAAAAATGTTTAAAAATCCATTAATTGTTTTTTTCCTCCTTTTAATTGCCTCGTCCGCGTTTGCAAAAACTTCCGTCCCTTCAGAGATAAAAAAGAATACCGTGTGGACCAAATCCCAGAGCCCCTATGAAATTGAAAAGGACATTTTAATCAAAAAAGACGCGCTCTTAACAATTGAGCCAGGTGTCAAAATAGTATTTAAAGCTATTTCCAAAACAGAATCCGAAGACAAAAGAATTAAAATCGTTGTACAGGGGAATTTAATAGCCAACGGGACAAGCGCCGAAAAAATTATCTTCAATTCAAGTGAAAAACTGCTGGGAGTATGGGGCGGGATAATATTTGAAAATATTAAAGACAACAGGAGTATCCTGGAAAACTGCCAGATTGAAAACGCGAGGTGCGCGGTCACATGTTTAAACTCTTCTCCCGTTATCACAAACTGTTATTTCGCAAAAAATGAATTAGCCATAGACTGCGAGGACTGGGCTTCACCGGTCATCTCAAATAATATTTTCACCGACAACGGCATGTCTGTAAGCACGATAGGCGTAATTAACTGCGCCCGTTATTCATCGCCAAAAATAAAAAACAACCTGATACAAAAAAATGTCGGGCCCAACATCCAGGTTTCCTTGTTTTCTTCCCCTGAAATCAGCCAGAACATTATTACATACAATACAAGCCATGGGATAATTTCAAACTCTTTTTCAGAACCGGTCATTTTAAACAATGAAATAAGCTATAACGGCTGTTTCGGACAGCAGGGCATCGCGGTCAACCAATCATCCCCGACCATAATGGGAAATTATATCCATAACAACTGCAAAATAGGCATTTCTGTTTCTTCCGACTCTTACCCGTTGATATCCGGCAACAGGATAACCAATAATGAGGAAGGAATCATATGCGTGGATTCATCCCCTGTTCTTACTTTTAATATATTCAAGACTTTTAATCACGGGATAATAATTTCGGGAAATTCTTCCCCGGTAATAAATTACAACAATTTCCAGCCGGACAGCAAAACAATCCAGAATATTGTCCTTGAGAACTGCAGCGGGCAAATAAATGCCCAAAATAACTGGTGGGGCGACATAGACATGGTTCTTATTGAAAAAAATATTGCCGATAATAAAACAAATCCTTCGCTCGGCCCGGTTGTAATAACCCCGTTTTTAAATTCAGAGGTCAATCTTAATGATTATTCAAACCTGAATTTGGATTACCTGAACAAAATCAGCTCCAACAGGAGGTATATAGATTTAAAAAGTGATTTTTTATTCCTTTCATTCCGTGACGGTAACTGGGAAATATATTCGGCAAATATTAACGCGGAAAAAATAAGTAATCTGACAAAAAACATCAATACGGATGTGGCCCCCTGCATATCACCCGATAATAAAGAAATAGCCTTCAGTTCGAACCGTTCAGGGAACCTGGACATATTTGTCATGGATAAAAACGGGAAAAACATCAAACAAATCACCGATAATATATTCAATGAATCTGTTCCTCTGTGGTCAAATGACGGCCACAAGCTTGCTTTCTGGTCGGAACTCAGGCAGGTATTTGTAATCGATAAAGACGGTAAAAACAAGAAAAGCATTGATCCAAACGCTTATCTTAAGGAACTGCCGGATTTTAAAATAACGTCCTATTTATGGCCGCAAAACCATTAGAATTAAGATGGCAAAATCTCTTTTTACCGGAAACTCGTCCTTAAAAAGGGACCTCGTCAGCCGGCTCTTCGGATGTTTCCGGCAATTCTTTATGTTCCGGTTCAAATGCCTCGTTCCTGGGTGTTTTGAAAAACACGCTTTCAGCTATCACTTCAGAAACATAGCGTTTTATACCATCCTTGCCGTCATAAGAACGGTTTTCGATCCTGCCCTGGACCGTGACATACATCCCTTTTTTGAGCCTCTCTGAAACATGTTCGGCCAGCTTTTGCCAGCATACAATATTATGAAAAGTGGTTACCTGTTCCCATCCCTCGCCCTTTTTGACACCGCGGCTGGTGGCAAGCCCGAACCTCGCGACAGCGGCCCCTCCCTGCGTAAACCTCAATTCAGGGTCCTTGGTCACATTTCCTATCAGGAAACAGATGTTTTGTGAAAATTGCATAATTCACCTCTTTTTATTTTATAAGTTAATATCCATTTTTACCCGCAAATTTTAATGATGTATAAATATATCACAAAAAATATATAAAAGAAAGCTCAAAAAAAAGACCGTAGGTTTTGTAACCCTTTAGCGGATTGGAACAGTTAAAGTTAAATCCCCCTTAATCCCCCTTTCCAAAAGGGGGAAAATAAAATTCTATTCCAATCCGCTAAAGGGTTACTTTTTTATTAAGATGCTCTTTAAAACGGCGTTCTATATTATTAGTTACACCTGTATATAAAGATTTATTTTTACATTCTAAAATATAAACAAACCACATAATTTTTGCCCCTCGCCTGTGGTGAGAAAAATCGAACCACTTCGCTCGGGACACTTCTCCTCGGCTAAAAATAGACTCGGCTTGCCTACTCAAGACACTGAGCGAGGCAAAGTCGAGTCGAAGTGGCTCCGCATTTGATTTGAATTCAAACTGTGTTCCGATTTTTTTCCCGAATACAATTCATTTCTGCCGGAAGAAAAATTTAAGGAAATAAATCCTGCCACACTTTCAGCGTGGCAGTTTGCCTCTGCCAAATTTACCCCGTTAGAGAATTCACATATCGGTTAGGAATTACAGATGTTTATATTTTTCGTAAAATTTTAACTTTGGTTCTCTAACGGGGTGAATCGGCAGAGTTGCCAGAAGGAAAATTCATCGTAAAAAAAGAAGATTTTCCAACCTCGACGGTATTTTGGCAAACTATCGCAGTCTTGGTGCTTCCCGATGTTGCTACGCTCGTCGGGATAAACTCCCTTTAGCCATTCAGTATCTGGAGTTCATCCTGAGCGAAGTCGAAGGATTCCCTCCGCTCCAAACCTGCTTCACTTATTGTCCGAGCCAACGACTTATCCTGATTCAATTGAAATTGGGAGTTGTGCTAGGGCAAGATTTTTACTTTACTGCCTGTCGATGGAGCGTCGATAATAGGTGAGATTTGCCCTCGCGCACCTTCCAGTTGTCGATTGAAGCGGAACTATCGTCGCGCTCGGACAAAAAAACCTCAAGACTCGGAATGTCTGTCCGCCTCTATTTCCCTAAATTTTTCTTCCTACAAGCATGAATCGTATTCGGCAAAATAATCGGAACAATTTTTGAATCGGAAACGAGCGGGGAGCCATTCATTGCGTCTCGAACTGAAATTTCGGGACTGGAAACGGGAAACCGCAAAACGGTTTCCCGTTTTGTTTTATTATCTTCCCCGCCGAAAAAAGAATCGTCATTTTTGAATGAATTCGCTGAAAAATCCTTTGAATAACCTGCCATAAACCGAACTTGTTCTGGTTTATGGAAAAGATTTAATTGAATTTGTGAGGGGGAATAAATAATATTTTTAATGAATTTTTTCGCCCATAAATTCTTTTCAATCCCCCTTTTTAAAGGCAAGATTTGGACAAAGTGCTGAAGGGTTTGCTATGCGGTCACCGGGAATTCTCGATCCTAAATAACTTGTCTTGCGGAGAAAGTTTTACTGCAAAATAATCATCCCTATTCAATTCTTCTGGTAATTTATCTTTTAAAATAGATGCAATAAATTGGATATCGCTTCGATTTACAAGCTCTGCAATTTTAACCAATTGGTTATCATGCATTAATTCTTTTTTATCATTTAGTAAAAAATGTAAACAAGGCATATCTTCTGCGTCCGCAAATAATGTATATGCTATATCAAAACATGATATTTCACCCTGTTTTTTGCCCGAACTAATATTAGTATTAAAAGCGCTGAATTTATATAATCGTTGATTTTTCTTATTAATAATAATATCGTATTTTAAAGCGTATTGCTCCCCATATAAATTAGTCGAAATTGAAGCGAAATATTTATTAAACTTATTAATTTGGATTTTTACAGTCTTCTCAAAATCATTAGAAAATAACTCATTATTAATTTCACTAAGCTGTTTGTTGTATTCTTTAATATTATCTTCGACTTCATTTAGTTGCTGAATAATGTTTTCGTATTCTCCTTTTTTCCTAAATTTTTCACCTAATGCATCAATAATAACTTCCAAGTCTTTAAATGAATCACTCTTAGCAATTCCTGTCGATAACGATTTTTCTTCCAGTAATAATTTTCTCAAAGATTCTTTTTTGCTTTGAATATTGCTCTCTAAAGCAGGCAATTCTTTTGTAATATATTTTACTTTTTCAAATATCATTTGATTATGATATTTGACCAAGTCATCGAATGTTTTCTGAATTCCAGTAATTTGATTCGTAGCTTGATTATAAATTAATCGTAATTGTTGTAAGTCAATTTCTGATTTACGGGAATTTAATTCTTGTTGAGCTTCAATAATCAAATCTCTGCGAATATTCAATCTGCTAATTTCTGAGCTTATTTTATTGATTTGATATTTTATGTTGTTTAGTTTTTCTAAATCGGCCTCAAAATTCTTATTCAGATTAAAGCTTGCTTTGCGTTTATTAAGCTCTTCGATTTCATTATTAATAATAGAAAGAGTAGTTTCATAAGCTGTTTTTGTTTGATTTTTCTCAAGTCTTTTTTTATACGTATCTTCCTGTTTTAACTTTGCTAAAATCTCTTGTTTCGAACTGCCTTTATTGAACTCACAGCCAAACAAAAACAAATATAACGTCTCGTATTCCGCATCGGTCGTATATTTGTCTAGCGTTTTCAATGTATTATTTATACTTTCATCCTTATATCTAATGTTATGAGAAATAATTTGCCTGAACGTTGGCTTTTCGGCATAGTGATCCGGAAATATTAATTTAGAAAGTGTTACTTCAAACTCGTCTTCTGTTAGGTTTTTCCCATTAATTTTTCTGATTAATTCTTTTCGCGATAAAAAATTTCTTTCAATTATAATTTTTTTAGCATTTTCATCATTACATGTTGGAGAGTGTAACTGATATAGAAAAAATAATTTCTTATATTGATGAAGAAATACAAAAAGGTAATAAAAAATTACTAAAAGTAAAAGAAGAAGCAATTAGATTTGTTTTTACCACATTGGATTATAGTATTGTGCATAGAGGAAGAAAGACTGACTGTTACCCGGATTTTATAGATAAAAGAATCGATATGAAAAATATTAATCAGACTATAATCACATTTAATTACGAAACACTCTTTGAACATGCATTATTACATAAACATATATTTGGAATTTATTCTTACGGATTAGCCCTAAAACAAGCGAGTTTTTTTAAGCGCGACTTAAAATTAATCGGCAGCCATGTAAAATCTTTATTTTCGCTCTATTCGTCCATATAAAATTTATTTTTTGTTTCGTTAAACTGGGAAAATATTTTTTTAAGTCTAATTTTGGCCAAAATCATAAAAAATTGACACACCTGTCCCGTTTTCAGATTCTATTTCTTTTATTTTCAGCTTATCGCTTAAACTTTTTATGTAACTGCTATTCTCCGGATTCGTTCCCAGGCCGCAAAAAAATCTTTCAGCCATGAATTATAGCCGAGCAATCGATACACTATCATTCGTCCTGTCCTGATTATTTG
>JBFMCF010000002.1 GCA_040754625.1 bacterium
TATTCAAGAGGGTGGTCTGCACTACATTCACTTTTTTTTAATCCGCTATTGATTTATCAAGCTTTTTTAGATTTCCTTTAGCTAAAAAATATCATTCCCAATATCACACTGCGGAACTTGGGCTAACTTTAAGTCGCGCTTAAAAAAACTCGCTTGTTTTAGGATTAGTATATCATTTTTCCCTCACTATTTGCATACAAACAAAAAAGGGTTCCGATATCTTCGGAACCCTATGATTGTCCTTCAAAATTCTTCAAACTTCAAGAAAGTTTTCTAAAACGATGTCTTCCTGGTTCAACTACGACAAATGCCATTCTTAATTCATCTTCAGAATGGGATTGTAGTATCTTTGCAAGTTCTTTATGGACTTCTGATAAAGTAGAGGGCAACATGCGAAGGTAAATTACTCCAGTTCTTAAATCTTTTACGAAAACAAGCCCGCCGAAATCTCTGTCTCTTGTAACAAATATTCTATTTTGTTTTTTGGCTATGTTAAGCAATTCAGAATCCGCTGAGCGCGAACAACCTATATCTGCTGCACAAGTAACATCGTGACCTAACTCCTTAAGAAAACGAGCAGTAATTGCATAAACATCCTGATCCAAAAGGAATTTCACGCCGGCTCCATGATATGAACATCTTCGACCGCTACGATTTCCATTGCATATTTAATGCACGCACGAATATCCTCAATTTTTAAACTTGGGTAGTAATCCTTGATTATTTTTTTAAAAGCAATCCCTTCTCTTACAAGTTCAAGAACATCAAGAACTGGTATTCTTGTGCCAGCTATACATGGTTTCCCAAAATGAATATCTGGATTAATTTCTATTTTTTCATGTTGAATAGACATTTTTACCTCCCTGATTAACAATACAATTTTACCTCTGCATTTATTTTAATTCAATAAGATTTTTTATGGGTAAAAATTATTTGCTTAAATTCTCCAGGTAAGCCTTTGTGAAAATCGCGTCATCGAGTTTGCTTGTTAAAATATCCGAGATTTCGACTATTGTTTTGTTGCCTTTTTCAAACTCATCGACATGTATCTGTTTAACCGCGACATATCTCGCGTTTATCGGGACATACTGCAGGTAATACGACGTCTGCATCAATGTGCCTGAGGATGAATAAGATTCCTCTTTCAGCGGCAGGTAATTGTCTTTGGTAATCCAGTATTTCTTTTTTGGGTAATCCACATCATTGACTATCGCCTTCGCCTCAAATTCATAAACGGGAATTTTGCCGAGTTTAGTTTCGGCCAGCGTTTCATTTCCTTTATCGTCCTTCGCGCCTTCGTAAAGCTCAGTTAGTTTTCTTTTTTCAAAATCATCCGCCTTCGCGTCCGACCCGCCTATGCTTTCGTCGCGGTTTATGTGCTGGAATGTCCTTGTGTTTCTCCTATACATCCAGAAATTGTCTCCGACCCGAAGGTACCCGTTCCCTTTTTCAGCTTCAGGCGCGGTCATTACTATTAAAAACGAATCATCCGAATCCCTGCGGTAATAAAGCATACTGATATTTTTAACGCCCTGCTCCACCTTTTGCTGGGTCAAAACCACCTTTGCCCAGATGTCGCTTGTCATTTCCATGTTGTATTCAAGCTTTTTCAGGAGGTCGTGGATTTTCAAATTTTCCGCGGACGCGGGAACTGATATAAACAATATTAATAACAGTGGTATAAATTTTTTTCGCATAAATCTCCTGTTCTATTAGACGGTTCAAACCGTTTAAACCGTTATTATTCATAATGCCTCAATGCCGATGACGGCGATAATTTTGACGCCCGTCTCGCCGGAAAAAACGCCGTCGCGACAACAATCAATAATATAAAAATAATACTGAATAATACCCCCGCGAATGTCGGTTTAAAATACAGGTGACCGTTAACAAGAAGCATGGACAGGGGATTATCTCTGGTTTCAAAAGTATATTTCGAAAGGATATTCATAATGCCAAAAGCTATCAAAATCCCGATTATAGAAGCGAACAGGGCCAGAAAAAAGGACTCCATAATAAAAGAATTCCTGACATCGTTTTTCTGCATGCCTATGGCCCGGACTGTCCCTATCTCGCGGGTTCGTTCCCTTATTGTCATTCTGAGTGTGTTCACAAGCCCGATTAAAATAATAAAGAAAAGTATGAGGCCCGCGCTCCCTGTAATCAGATTCAAAACATTTTCCATTTTGATTACGTCGCTCGCGCTTTCATACATCGTCCGAACATCAACAATAGTCCCCTTCCATTTCTTTTTGCTTATCTCCTTTAGCTTCTTTTCAAACTCCTCGGAAGTCTTTGTCCTGTCAAGCAGTTCCCATTCGGTCGCAAGCGCCTTGTAAAAAGGATTATTTTTATCCGGCAGGTACGCGCCCTTTAATTTGCCCGCGTGTTCCGGCAGGTTGTCGTAATACGTGTCATAAAACCTTTCCTCCTGCATCAGTACGACGTTTTCACCGCCCATATCTTTACTGTTGAATATGCCGCTTGCAGTATATTTTCTTGTTATGTCCCTGTTCTCAAACTTGTCTTTGTAAGTGAATTCAAACACGCCGCCTGTTTTAATCCCGAATTTATCCGCGATTGCCCTGCTTACCAAAACAGTTTTACTGTAAAATATTTTATCTTTTTCGCCTTCAACAATCTCTATAGTTTCATTTACGATTTTCTTCGCGTCGTCATTCGATTTATAACCCAGTATCGTAACAGCGTCTTTTTTCGACTTGAAAGACATGTCCCCGTATAAAACCGCTATATCAGGCCTTAAGGCCGAATGAATCTTATCAGCGTACCTTATCGCGTTTTCCTTTGGATTTCTGATTGTAATAACATAATTAGGCACTTCATATGTTCTATAAGCCATTAATCTCTTTATATTTTGCAGTTCCGTAAACATTACCGCCTGCATAAAAATGTTATCGTTTTTAACTATACCCACAATAGTCAGGCGCGCCGACTCGTCATTTCCATATATATTCTTGAATCTCATTCTCAGGATATCGCCTTTTTTAACATCCATGTATTTAGCCTTTTCCTGTGAAATAATCGCGGGATTTTCCACGTCTTTGCGCGAAAGATCTTCAAAATTCCCTTCAAGCATCCTGAAAGATTCCTGAACTTCTTTCATTGATTCAGGACTTAGTTTCTTCGAAAGGTCAATACCGACGATAACCATGCTGTCCGCCTTTTTATTGCCGACAATCCTGCAGAACACCCCTATCCCTTCGTCAATTTCACGGACGTTCGCGGAATCAATATTGTTATTTATGGCGGATAGAATCCTTTCCTTGTCGCGGAATATCTGCCGTTCCATATTGGACTTCTCAATAAAATTCACCGAGATATGGCCGGCCACATACGCCACTATCTTGTTAAACAAAATATCCGTTATGCCGTTTGAAAAGGCGTGCGCGATAATAAGAATAGTGACTCCGACTGAAATCGCCGTCCCGAGGAGGATATTCCTCCGCTTCTGGCGGAATAGGTTGCGTAAACTTATCATTGCAATTAAATTCATAATGTCTCCTGTAGGGGCGTGATTTATCACGCCCTGATTGGGCGCAATAAATTGCGCCCCTACATTAATCTCTCACAATCGCGTCCAGCGGCGTAATCCCTTTTGCCACCTTGACCGGATAAATCACTGCTATCAGGGTAACTATTGTAAGCTGGACAACGGTCAAAAACATATCAGGTATATTCAAATACGGCGTAAACCTGTTGCCTCCGTATAGAATCTGGACCATATCATTGCTTGAAGTTATATTCAGCATCGGGATAAGTTTGACTATAATTATTCCAAGCAATATCCCCGCTCCTCCGCAAACAAACGAAAGAATACCGGTTTCAGCCACAAACATGCCGCTTATGAAGCCTTTTCGCGCGCCTACCGCGCGCATCATTCCTATTTCCGACGTCCTTTCAAGCGCGGCCATGCTTAAGGTATTTACTATTATTATTATCGCGACAATAAACAAAAGCATGACAAAACCGAATAGAGCGCCCTTAATCACCGTTGCCATGCTCCCGATAAGCCCGAAGGCCTTTTTCCAGGACACCGCCCGGACGCCAAGGTTCGCGGATTTAAGTTCATTGTTTATTTTTTTAAGGCCCTGATTGATCGAAACGCCTTTTTTCAGTTTAACAAAAATCACATTGTATGTGCCGGCTTCGATATCAACCTTCTTTTCCGCTATATCCTGTTTAACCGGCGTTAATTTAACCTCTTGTAAGGGCGAACGGCTGTTCGCCCCTGCATTGGAAATCACAGCCGCCTCATCATTAAAAAAATCATCCAGGTTATCGCTTTCAAGGATATTTTTCTTCTCTTCAGGTATTTCAGCCGCAAGGTCATCAGCGGTAAAATAACCGAGGCATTCCCTGTATGATTCAATATCAACAATGTTAAAATGCCCGAAAATATTATCCAGGCCCTTAAATTTCACAATACCTTTTATGTCAAGCCGGACATCCAGCGAAGTGTTTTTCTCGTTCGCGCCAAGAAAAACTATATTATTTTTAATAACAAGGCCGGTCGTGTCCTCTTTTTCATTTTTCAGCTCTTTCCTGAAATTCTCGACATTAAACTTTTCATTGACAGGTATAAACCATAAATTCGTGTAGTCATAAAACATTTTCCTTGAACCGCTCGGAACAATCACGCCCCGTTCGCCGTTTTCAGGCATTCTTCCTTCAATAGGCCTCATATTGCCAGGGAACATATCCTGATATTTCGCGAAATCCACTCCGATTAAAAACGCGAATCCCGGCGCCCCGCCCTCTTCGTTTAAAATCAAAGCCATGTTCCTCCCGGCGGGAAGAAATTTTTTCACATAATCCTGTTTAAGCAGTACTTCCTTTATTTTAAGAAAATTATTGACCGGTTCAATCGCCTTTCCCATAAGCGTAAAAAGCGCGTTATCGCTCTCCTGCTTGTCGGAAATGATTACAATATCACCTGTGAATCCGTTTATTATATTGTCCTGAAGCCCCCTTTCCATGCCCGATATTACGCCGTTCCCTATAGTCATTATCAGGGCGCCCAAAAACAATATAACACCGATTATTATGCTTTTGCCTTTATGGCGAAAGATGTTCCGCCAGGCGATTTTTAAAATTAGTCTCATAATTACTTTCTCCAAAAGTGCATAGCGCAAAGCGCATAGAGCATAGAGTAAAAATTTCTAACGCTATGCCCTTTGCTCCATGCCCTATGCTACTATTTGTCCGTCTTTAATTTTCACTATCCTCTGCGCGTATTTTAGAACGTTCGCGTCATGGGTCGAAAAAACAAACGTTGTTTTCTCGACGCGGTTCATCTCCCTCATCAGTTCAAGTATCGATGCGCCCGTGACCGAATCAAGGTTAGCAGTCGGTTCATCCGCCAAAACAATATCCGGATTTGTGACAAGCGCGCGCGCGATAGCCACCCTCTGCCTCTGCCCGCCCGAAAGTTCCGCGGGCCTGTGTTTTATATAATCCTTCAATCCTACTTCGTCTATCAATTTTTGCGCCCGCTTTCTCACTTCATCCTTTGAGAATTTTTTCATCAGAAGAAGCGGAAATTCCACGTTTTCAGCCACATCAAGCACAGGGATGAGGTTGAACGTCTGGAAAATAAAACCTATTTTATTTAATCTCAAATCTGTGATTTGTTTATCATTTAACCCATGGATGTCAACGCCCCCGATTTTAACATCTCCTTTAGTCGCGAAATCAATACATCCTATAACATTTAAAAGCGTGGTTTTCCCGCTGCCTGACGGCCCAACGACACTGATGAACTCGCCTTCCGTCACATTAAAATCAACACCTCGAAGGGCATGGACTGTCGTAGTTCCTAACGGGTAATCTTTTGTCAAGTTATTAATTTCTATCATTTTAAACCTCCGATGAATTTGCTTTTGTTCTTCATGTGTTTATTCACCTTCCGCCTCCTGCGTCCAGAGCGCCAGATAAATCTGGTCTTCTCCCTTTTCATCAAATCCTTTCGCAAATACAAACCGCAGGGTGACCGGAACATGATATATGAGATATGTGTCCAACCGCAGTTCAAAACCCGCGCTTCTTTTCAAATCTGAGAAATGAAATACGCCGTCCCACGCGTTACCTCCTTCACTAAATACTGCCCCGTGCATCCTGCGAAAAAAGATTGGATATGAATCCCAGCCTTTTTCAATATTTTTTAATGGAAAACGGTATTCAAAACCAAATAAAGCCGATTTCTGCCCCCGGAAAGAGTTTGACGGATAACCCCGCAAATATACACACTTTTCATCAACAGGCAGGATAATATCCCCGGGCAGGTTTCCGCCGAGATGGAAAGCGCGCTGGGGAATAACGTCCCCTGATGCCCCGCCGTAAAAAATCCTTGATTTTATCACCTGGTGCTTTGCGGGCAGATTGATATACTCCTGCCAGTCAGCCGAATGTTTCTTTATTCCGAAATCGCTTCCAAAACCCTTGCCGGATTCTTCATAATTAAAATCCAGGTTTCTGCCATTCTCAGGGCTTATGGAAAACGCGTATTTTTTCGTATTCTTGAATTTGTATTTAATGTTCCCTGAACTTAAAACACCCTCCGACGGCAATTCCCCGCTGTAACCGCTCCAGGGAGGGATTGCGCCAAACCTTGAAATTTTTTTAAACCTATATCCAAAGGAAAAAATATGGCTTGATTTTGTATTTAAAAACGGGACATCAACAGAAAAACCGTATGCTCTTTCCTTTTCAACATATTCTTCTTTACCATGAGTTGAATCTCCCTTAAAAAAATCCGCGTATGATTTATCAGAATCGGACAATTGCAGGTTAAAAGACGGATATAAGCCGTCATAGGTATAATGAATCAGATACCATACCCTGCCTTTTTTAGGCCCGTATTCAGCGCTTAAAAAATATTTATGCCGGTTCAACACATCGCTTCCTGAAGTTAGCGCTCCAAACATAATACCGCTTTTACTGCCGCTTTCTATGATGGGAAACCAGTAACACGGGTAAAGCGTTTCTACCGGATCATAAGCATGTGCTTTTGTTTCAACCGGTTTATCTTCATATTTGATTTCAGGATATGGATTTTTATACTCTTCCGCCGGCTTCCATGCATCCCTGCCGGCATCCATAACATGAATATCGAATCCCTTGCCGCTGTATAATGAAAAAACAAGTTTACTGCCGTCACCGGACACGGACGGCGTAAACGCCCCGCTTATTACATTGGTAACCTGAAACAGCTTCGCTGTCCCTGTTTCATGCGCATAAACATTATATATTCCCGTACGGTCTGATGCAAAATAGATAAACTTTCCGTCAGAACTCCACACAGGTGCGTCGTCAACCGCACGGTCATGCGCCAGTTCCGCTGTCTTTTCTCCGTTTGAATCAAATATCCATATATCCGCGTACCCTCCCGCCTGCCAGGCGCTTACAGCTATCCTTGAACCGTCAGGGCTGAACCTTGGATTTGAATACTGGTTCCCGCTTTCCTCCGTTAAATAAACAATCCTATTTATATCAATCAATCCGTTCTCCATGATTTCACAAACCGCGAGCTTTGTCTTTCCCAGTTTATTTACCACAAACACAAGTCTTTTGCCGTCAGGCGAAACATGTGGGTCCCTTGCCCTGATCCCGATGGTTAAACGTCCCTCTTTTCTGCTTTTAAAATCATAATAAAAAATATCATTATAAATATTTGTGTTATTCCGCGTTTCCATTTTTGTGTAATATAACTTCCCGCCGTCATGGCTCCATGATAAACCCATTCCCGCGGCGCCGTAACTGAACAGATTATCAATAAGTTTTTCATCACCGCTTCCATCCGCGTTCATGATATAAATCCCCGGGAATTCATCGCCGTTTGTAACCGTATACGCGATTCTTTTGCCGTCAGGGGAAAATGACGGGTATATGTTCATGTTTCCTTTTCGCGTCAAGGGCGTGGAACCGGTCAGGCCTTTTGATTTGATCTCGTTTTCCTGTTTTTTATATTTTTGTTCAAGCGCGCTTTTCCATTCGTTCCAGAGATTTTCATACGACTGGCCTAAAACATTTCTGCCGGTTGAATTTACAAGAAAAGGAAACCCTCTGCCGCTGTATGCCGTGCTTATGTCCGCAAACTTTTCCCTGCCGTATTTTTCAGTGATAAACCTTATAAAATATTCTCCAAAGACATACGGCACCTGCGATGAAGGCCATGTATCCGGCATATGCGCCATCAAGTCAAGCTCCGGTAACCGGTTTTCAAGTATCGCCATCCTGATAAACATTTCATCAAGCGATGAACGGCCTCGCCCGCCTGAAGTAAGCTCTGTTTCTTCAAAGGTCCCAAGGCCCTCAACCATCCAGATCGGCTGAAAAACATTCGGAAAATAAATCCTCCCGAAAATATTCTGTAACTTTTGAGCGGGGCCTGACACCATATCCATCTGCAGGATATGAGTGTATTCATGGGTAATGACCATCCTCAGCCAGTCATCGTATAAATCAAAACCTACAACTCCTGCCGGCTGCGTGACAAAAATAACTATGTTATTGTAAGGCCACGGTGTTGCCATTCCGTTCACGCCGTCCATAATGTCCGCTAAAACAATGTGCGTCTGTTCCTTCGGCGTCCACTTTATCCTTAAAGAAAGTTTTTCGTGAATGTCCTCGGAAATTACCGCCGCCCTCTCCGCGATAGATTCTTCACCCTGGTGAAAATGGATCTTAAAATGTTTAGTTTCAAGCGTATTCCATTTAAACAAAGGATCATATTTCGCGAAAGCCGTAACTGTATAAAATAAAATGATTAATATTAAATATTTTTTCATATTTTTTATTTTGAATTTATTACTCCATCCATTATCAGTTCCCATGTCTTTTTAACCATATCCTCGCAGTTTAATCTAAACGGCATGAAATCCCCGTCTTCCTGATGGTGTTCCTCGTTTTTTAAATGGTCCATAAACTGGAGCATCCCGTTTGATGACGTCCACATTATTATCGCGAGATCCATGGGATTAACCGTTTTCTTAAAAAACCCTCTTTCCATGCCTTCAATGATTATTTTTGTTATCAATTCCCATACCTGGTTGTTAGCTTTAAATATCTCCCCAAGAACCTCCCTGATTTCCGGTTTATCCGCGAGCAGGTTGTGGTCGACAAAACGTGTTATGATCTTAAAATAATTCGGGTATTTTTTGTAATATTCAAGGTATGCCTCGCCTATCGCCCTGAATTTTTCAGGAGAAGGCGGTATCTTTTCCGAATTATCCTTCATCATTTCATACAGGATATTCATAGCCTTAAGCATTATCGTAAGATAAAGCTCTTCCTTGCTTTTGAAATAAAGGTAAAGCGTCCCCTTGCTCAGCTCACATGAACGCGCTATCTCGTCCATTGTGGTATTTTCAAGGCCTTTTTTAAGAAAAAGCTTTTCGCCCGCTTTGATTATCTGCGTTCTCCGCTGTTCTTTTTCTCTTTGTTTTCTTTCATTTATTCCCATAACAACCTTTCGAATGACCATATCGACTATAAGTCATTATTTGACTGATGGTCAGTATATTACTATTGGTTTTGATTGTCAAGAGAAATTTTAAAATATTTTTTTGTAGGGGCAGGCCCCTGTGCCTGCCCTGAATTTTTTTTATTTGAATGGAATATTATAAAAAAAGATGTAAAATATTGGAAGACAAAATTTATCAAAATATGAAAATAAAAAATCATGAAGCGTTTTTACTTTCCATAATAATATTCTTGTTTTCAGGAAGCATCAGCTGTAATTATTTAATATCAGGGGGAGATACTGCTGTTGATCTTAGCAATACAGGCAATGTTGAAGGCATTGTGAAAGATGTGTCAACAGGCAATGCCGTTGCCGGGGTTACAGTTAAGGTGGATGATATTTCTGCTATGACTGGAGTAAACGGTATATACAGTATTAAAAATGCGGGTGCCGGCGACAGGCTTATAACCGCGGAAAAAACCGGCTATCAATTTTATTCAAACACGGTAAAAGTCGCCAAAGGCAGTACAACAGCGCATAACATAAAGATGCTTTCCAAAACGGATCACTTCGCGAAGCGATTATATGGGTTAATCGCTTCAGGCGATTTGTGTCCATTATGATCCGGCCTGGCCGTAAATAAAACCATAAAAACTCCTTGACAGCCATTAATTCGTCCAATATAATTATCATATTGGACAATAAGTCTATATTTTGTCCAATATGATTAAATATTATGATAAAAGACATTTTAATAAAGCAAAAATACGAGAGAGAGCAGTTATTGGCTCAAAACTATATTGCCAGGGATAAAACCCTTCAGGTAAAAGATTTTGCTGATAATGATCTTGTTAAAGTGATTATTGGCCCGCGGCGGGCGGGAAAATCTGTTTTCTCCCTTCATCTTTTTAAGGACAAAGAATCGGCTTATATAAATTTTGATGATGAAAACCTCGTAAAAACGGAGAATTACGATGATATTTTAAAGGAAATGCTGGTAACCTATGGAGAAACAAAATATTTGTTTTTTGATGAAATCCAGAATATAGAAAATTGGGAATTATTCATAAACAAATTGCACAGGCAGGGATATAACATCCTGCTTACCGGCTCGAACGCCAAACTTTTAAGCAGGGAATTATCGACTCATTTGACCGGGCGGCATATCCCCATTGAAATATTACCGTTCAATTTCAAGGAATTTTTGACTGCTAAAAAATTCATTTTTCAACAAAATGAATTACATATCCCGGAAATCAAAGCGAAATTATTAAATCATCTGGAATCATATCTTGTCAACGGAGGATTTCCAGAGATAGTTCTAAAAAATTACAGCCCAAAAGGATATCTTGACACTTTATTAGATTCAATATTGCTGAAAGATATAATAAACCGCTATAAAGTGCGGTTCCCGCAAAAAATTTATGATCTTGAAATATATCTTATAAATAATATCGCTTCAGAGATCAGTTATCGAAAATTAATAAATCTGGTGGGATTTAACAGCGTGGGAACACTGGAGAAATATTTGAAATACCTGGAAGAAGCATATCTCGTGTTTATCCTCAGCCGTTATTCTAATAAAGCCGGAGAAAGATTGAAAGCGCCAAAAAAATTATATGTGGTAGATAACGGCTATATAACGGCAAAAGCTGTTCAATTTTCTCCGGACAGCGGGAAATTAATGGAAAATCTTGTTTTTACGGAATTGGTAAAGAGAGGTTTAAAACCCGGCATGGATTTATTTTATTACAAAACCCGCAATAACAGGGAAGTGGATTTTATTATCAGGGAAAATCTCAAAATCACATCTTTAGTTCAAGTTGCGTACAAAATAAATGATCCGGTTACAAAAGAAAGAGAAATAAAAGCAATTATAGAGGCAGGCGGTGAACTAAAATGTAATAATTTTTTAATCATAACATGGGATTATGAAGAGGATATCAAGATAAAAGAAATTACAATAAAGCTTATTCCATTATGGAAGTGGCTTTTAAATTAAAGAAGAATTCAGCGGATGTTAACTACTATAAAAACCAGGCGTTCGGTAAGGCGATATAAAAAAGTTATGCCTGAGAATGTTGATATTAAGAAGATCCTCGAGGCGGGAAGATGGGCGCCGTCGGGATTAAATAATCAACCGTGGAGATTCCTTGTAATTAAGGATAAAGGCGTGATACACGCCGTATCGGGATTTACAAAATATTCAAAAATAATCAAAAGCGCGCCTGTCCTTATCCTGGTTTTTATGGATCATAAAGCTTCTTATAACCGCGACAAGGATTTGATGGCTATCGGCGCGTCCTGACTTGTCCAAATTAGTGCGACAAGGATAAAGCTTTCAAGAGTTGCTGGACTTCCTCGGATAAATCCGACCTTATAATAATTTCTTCATCAGTAATTGTATTAAGAATCCTGGCGTCAGTAA
>JBFMCF010000003.1 GCA_040754625.1 bacterium
GGCTGCGCAATCCCGCCCAAAATTATTTCTTCCCTAAAAGAAAACGTAGTGCCTACGTCTGCCTGAAATCAGCTAATTACTTATCAAATAAAGAAATTTATTTTCGAGGTGTCAAAGTTCTGTAAATGAAAAAGTTGATACATGGTTTAATGTGCTTTTTTCAAAAACCCTTGTTATTTTTCATAGCATTATTATTATGGCAATTATAATAATATATTTAGTTGTGAGCTAAGTTCTGATTTCCTTAGATTATATTTTTTCCATACCCCGTACCTGAAATTTCAAACAATTCCGCAATCGTCGCCCCAACATCAGAAAAAGTCTGCCGGATACCCAAATCTTTGCCAATCTGAATTTTCTTCCAATATACAAGAAGTGGCACATATTCACGGGAGTGATCGGTGCTTGGCGTGGTCGGGTCGTTGCCGTGGTCCGCGGTAATTATTAAGACATCGTCAGGCGTTAATATTTCGATAATTCTGGGGAGCTGGCTGTCAAAATATTCCAAGCCTTTCGCGAAATCAATATAATTATTGCGGTGGCCCCAGAGCATATCAAAATCAACTAATGTATATGCAATCAAGCCTGTCTTTTTATATAACGAAACTTCAATCAGTTTTTCTATTCCCTCGACGTTTGATGTAACCTCATGTTTTTCATCAAATCCTATTCCCGCGAATAAATCATAAATCTTGCCTATTGCTATTGTGGGAATATTATGTTTCTGTAAATTTTCAATGACTGTAGGGCCGTGCGGTTTGACAGGAAAATCTTTGCGGTGAGGCGTGCGTTTGAAGTTTCCGGGAGTTCCCATGAAAGGCCTGGCAATTACCCTCCCGACTGAGTGTTTGCCTGTAAGTAAATTTCTGGCAGTCCTGCAAATATCGTATAATTTTTCAAGAGGGATAATATCAACGTGGGCGGCGATTTGGAAAACACTGTCTGCGGAAGTATAGATTATCGGTTTACCGGTGGAGAGATGTTCTCCCCCAAGTTCATCTATTATTACAGTCCCTGACGCGGTTTTATTTCCCAATATTCCCGGGATGTTTGTTTTTTCTATAAACTTTGCGATTATTTCTTCTGGGAATCCGTTTGGATAAGTCGGGAATGGTTTGATTAATGGCAACCCCATTAGTTCCCAGTGGCCTGATATGCTGTCTTTGCCAGGGGATATTTCCTGCATTTTTCCAAAACTGGCGGAAGGTGACTCTGTTTTTGGGACACCGGAGATAGGGATAATATTACCTAAACCTAATTTTGCCAGATTTGGCAAATTAATCCCGTTCACTTTTTTTGCAATATTTGCGAGTGTATTACTTCCCCTGTCCCCGTATTCTGCTGCGTCAGGGAGTTCCCCAACACCTACACCATCTAAAACAATTAAAATAATTCTATTAATCATGAATATTCCTTGATATTATTGAATGTCTAAATACTAACATATTTATTATTTTGGTCAAGAAAAAATAGGATTATGTTATAATATCAAATCACGCAAATGAACTTTTGAAAAAAATCAGAAGCTGATTCCAGGACAAAAAGATGAACGCATCATCAGAAACGAAAAAAAAGCCGCCGGCGGGAAGTAAACAGAAACCGCAGGTGCTGGACTTTGATTATATAGGTTGTCCGGCCGATATTTTGCTGGGTAAATTTGCTTCCTCTGAAAAAGGACTGACTGAAAAAGAGGCTAAAAGGCGCCTTGCTGAATATGGTTACAACGAACCCGCCAAGAAAAAGAAAAGAAGCCTTCTCTTTCAAATTCTTTCCAAATTTGTTAATCCATTAGTAGTGGTTCTTTTGATAATAGCCGTATTTTCAATGTATTTCGGGGAAAAGATAAGCGCTGTTTTAGTTTCAATGATGGCGGTGATGAGTGTTTTCCTGTCGTTTATACAGGAATACCGCGCCGGCAAGGAAGCGGAAAAGCTCAGTGAAATGGTGCGGGCGACCGCGACAGTGTTCAGGAACGGGAAGTCGAAGGAAATCAAGATAAGAGAGATAGTACCCGGGGACATTGTCGATTTATATGCGGGTGACATGATACCCGCGGACCTTCGGATAATCTCATGCAAAGATTTGTTTATCAACCAGGCTTCATTGACCGGGGAATCATTCCCGATAGAAAAATCTGCCGGGCCTGTAAAACCGGGGACCAGCGCCATATCCGAACTTTCCAACATAGCGTTCATGGGTTCCAGCGTTGTAAGCGGGACTGCGATTGGAATCGCCGTTAAAACAGGGATTTCCACGCAATTCGGCGAATTATCAAGGAAACTTGCCACGCAAAGAACAGAAACAAGTTTTGATAAGGGCATAAATAAATTTACATGGCTTATGATACGTTTTATGCTCATACTTGTGATAATTATTTTCGCGATAAACACTTTTACGAAAGGTGATGTTGTTAACGCCCTTCTTTTTTCCCTGGCAGTAGCCGTGGGGCTTACTCCTGAAATGCTTCCGATGCTTGTTGCGATAAACCTTTCCAAGGGCGCGATAGCCATGTCTAAAAAACAGGTCATAGTAAAGCACCTGAACGCGATCCAGAATTTTGGCGCCATGGATGTCCTCTGCACGGATAAAACAGGCACCCTCACAATGGATGAGATAATTCTTGAAAAACATTGCGATGTTACAAGAAGAGAAAATGAAGATGTGTTAAGGCTTGCCTACATTAACAGCTTTTACCAGACTGGCCTTAAGAATATCCTTGACAGGGCGATTTTGAAACATAAAAAACTGCTGATAAAACAATATAAAAAGGTCGATGAAATACCTTTTGATTTTTCAAGAAAGATAATGTCTGTGGTTGTTGAATTTGAGGGAAAACAGAGAATTATTTCAAAGGGAGCGCCGGAAGCAATATTTAAAAAATGCAATAAATATGAACTGGATAATGAGATATATGATATGGATTATCTTCTCCTTCCGGATTTGAAAGATGAATGGGACAAGTTAAGCGCTGAAGGGTTCAGGGTCCTCGCTGTCGCTTACAGGGATTTTTCCGGGAAAAAGGACGTATATTCCAAGGAAGACGAAAATAATTTGATACTGAAAGGCTATGTCGCCTTTTTAGACCCCCCGAAACCGACTGCGAAAGACGCTATTGAAGCAATGAAGAAATTCGGCGTGGAATTTAAAGTATTGACCGGCGATAATGAACTTGTCACAAAAAAGATATGCAGTGATGTGGGCCTTGATGTTAAGGGTTTAGTTACAGGCGACAAAATTGAAAACATCAGTGATAAAGAACTCCAGGAACTGGTCAAGACAACAACGATTTTCGCCCGGCTTGCGCCGCTCCAGAAAGAAAGGGTGATTCACGCCCTGCATGAAAATAACCATATTGTCGGGTACCTGGGTGACGGGATTAACGACGCGCCCGCGTTAAAGGCTTCTGATGTCGGGATTTCCGTGAATAACGCGGTTGATATTGCTAAAGAATCCGCTGACATTATACTTCTTGAGAAAAGCCTCATGGTGCTTGAAGACGGTGTCATTGAAGGGAGAAAGACGTTCGGGAACATAATAAAATATATAAAAATGGGGTCGAGTTCAAATCTCGGCAATATGTTCAGTATGACAGGCGCGAGCCTTTTTCTGAAATTTCTGCCGATACTGCCGATCCAGATACTCTTAAATAATTTTCTGTATGATTTGTCCCAGATAGCCATACCGGCTGACGGGGTGGACAAAGAGTATCTCACAAAACCCAGGCCGTGGAACGTCGAATCGATTAAAAAGTATATGATTATAATCGGCCCCATCAGCTCAATATTTGATTTTATAACCTTTGGGGCGTTATGGTTTTTATTCCATGAAAAATTTGACGCCGGATATTTTCAGACAATATTTCATACAGGCTGGTTTATGGAATCGCTCTGCACCCAGACACTTGTCATACATATTATACGGACAGGCAAGATACCCTTTGTCGAAAGCAAACCGAGCAAATTCCTGATTTTTTCGTCCATTCTTATCATAACTGTAGGATTTATGATTCCCCTGTCTCCCCTGGGAAAATATTTCAGATTTGCCGTCCCGCCGGTTTCCTATTTCGCGGCGCTTGCGGCTATAGTTATTGCTTACCTGTTTATGGTTTACCAGGTTAACAGGTGGTTTATCAAACGATATGGGTATGATTGATTTGATTATGTTATAATAACTGGATTGTGAAGCAGAAAAAAGGGTTTTCTTTTAAAACAGCAACTTTTGGTTTTTTTATATTTTTCTTTTGTTTTAAAAATGTTTCCTTTGCGTCTGATGAAGGTTTGATCCCTCCTTTTAGTTCCTACGATGAAAAATCCCTGATGGATATTTCCGGCCGAAAATTAATACGTTTTACATTGGACGAAAAAAAATATTCGTCCCCTTACCAGGAGAACAAATATGGTTTTAATATCGACCAGGAACTGCAGGTGAGAATCCAGGGTGTCGCGCGCAGGAAACTGCATTTTGACATTGATTATGACGATACGCGCGAGGAAAAAAATAAAAACAGGATTTCGGCAATATATGTCGGGGATGATGATGAAATTGTCCAGAGGGCGGCTTTCGGCTACATACCTTTGAATATTTCCGAGACTGAATTTATCTCTTATAATAAAACCACCTTCGGGTTTTACCTGGAAACCCAGTTTGATGCCGAAAAAACTCTGGAAGGTAAAAGAAAATATTCAGGGATAAACTACCCGGACCGCGCCCCTGAACCTGTTTACCCGAATTTAAAGATTAAAACGCTTGTGGCATTCAGTGAAACCCAAAGCGAAAGAAAAGAATTTTCGGGTGAATTTAAAAAAGCTGAAAATGATATTAAGGACATAGGATACATCAAGTCCCGCTATTTTCACGTCTATGATAATAAAAATGAACTTCCGGTGAGGGATGTCAGGATTTATCTGGATGACCAAAATTCGTCCAATAATTACAATACAAATCGTTTTACCGCGGAAGGCACAAACGGAAGCCGTTATGAAGGTGAATTTGTTGAACTTCAAAACGGCAGTGAATGGACAATAGACGAGAAAACGGGCAGGATTAGTTTTTTTGTTCAAATCAAGGAAAATTATGTAATAGCGGCAAGTTATAACGATTCCAGCGGGAAAAGGTATGAGAAAAAAATAATAAGAGATGAAAATGACACAGGTTACTTCTGGCAGTACCGGGTGCAAAATATTTACTTTTTAGGCAGTAAAAATATCGACCCGAGATTTTTTACCATAAAAATTACGGATGTATTCGGGAGAGAGAAAGACCCCGCGACTTCAAGAGAGTACATCGATATCCTGAAGCTGGACAGTGATCCAAAAGACGGGAGGATAGACTCAAGGTGCATAGATTACGATTACGGCCTTTTGGTTTTTCAGGATGACCTGCCTTTCCAGGTTTTAAACCCGTCGGTTTATGAAAAATATCCCGTGCCTGAATTTACAATCCATGTAAGTTACAGGGCTTTTACTAAAGAATATTTTTTAAGGCCCGGTATAATTCCGGGAAGTGAAAAAGTTTACATCAGGGGAAAGCTCCTGAAAAGAACCGCGGATTATAATATTGATTATAATATCGGCCTGCTTTATTTTTTAATAAACATAGAAGAAGATGCTAAGATAATTGTGGATTATGAGTATTTCCCTTTTGGATTAAATTCCCAGACCACGATAACAGGTATGCGCGCGGAATATGAGCCCGCGGCGAATTTAAGCATGGGTGCCACGTATATTATAGAAAAAGGGATTGAACGGAAGACCGGTTTCCAGCAGGCAAAAGAGAGTCCGGCCAAAGACACAATTTTAGGTGCGGATGCCAAAATAAAATTTAATATTGAAGATATGCAGGTAATCATTCTCGGGGAAATTGCCAAATCTTTTGTTGACCCAAATACCGGAAACAGGCTCTCAATAAACAACATGGAAGAAGATAAAGTATCTGATGAAATAACGACAAATACCGAAAAGTGGTCTGTAGTTTCCGGCATCCCGGCCGGAGAAGCGGCAAAAGGCGACATTTTGGAAATAAATGAAATAAATGTAGGGCATAACGAGGAAGAGAATGGAAAATCCCTGTTTATAAAAAACCAGGGAACGAACTGGGGAGGAACGATATATTCTTTTTCAAAAGAGGCATTGGATTTCAGCCGGCGGGAATTTATTGAAATCTGGATAAAGAGCGATACAAAAAGCGGGACATTAAATATAGATTTGGGAGAGATAAACGAAGATGCCGACAACGACGGTATTTTGGACACAGAAGATGAGGACGGAGACGGCAAATTAGGAAATGAAGAGGACACCGGTCTTTATTATTATGATGAAGTGGCTGGAAAAGACAACAAAAAACTTGATACAGAGGATCTGGACGGGGACGGTTTTTTGGAATCCAAAAACAATTATTTTAGTTTCCGGCTGGATCTCGCGGATTTTCCGGATAACATAAATCCGGAATGGGTTGGCAGGTCTGAAAACGGATGGACATTGTTGAATATTCCTTTAAGTTTAGCGCTGAAAACAGGCGCGGCCGACTGGCAGGTAATTAAGTATCTCAGGCTGTGGCTGAAAGGCCGGGGTGACGCAACAATAAATACATTTAAGGTTATTGGCCGGAGCTGGGACCCGGGTAAAGTTAAACTTGGCAATGGCACCGTGGAAGAAAATGAAAGGTTTGCCGTTCGTTTAAACAATGAGGGTGAAACGGGAATCATATTGGACAACACGGAGTTAAATGACTATTTATATATTAATTACAGTTTATTGATGGAATATTCCCTGCGCTCAGGCGAAGAAGGATTTACTCAATGGAATTTTTCAGAATTGATGGATTTTTCATCTTACAGAATCCTGCATTTCTGGCTCAAACAGGATACCGGGCAGAACGCGGGGAACGAGGCCTTTTTCATACGGCTCGGGGCAGATGAAGACAATTATTATGAATTTACTGTCCCGGTGAAAGATATTCCGAATAGCTGGTATAACGATGGATTTGACGTCGGGCTTTTTGATGATGACGGGGACAAAATCCCGGACGGGTTAAAAAAAACAGGAAACCTTGTTTCTCTTTACAAAATAAAATTTATCCGTGCCGGTATCCGGAACTTTGAGTCTGATGTCCCTGAAAAAAGAAAAATTTACATGGATGAAATAATGTTAAGAGAAAGAATAAAAAAGAAAAGTGAGGCGAAAAAAGTCGCAGTGAAAGCGGAAATTAAAGATAAAATGGATTTCTATTTTGATTTCCGGCAGTGGGGCAGGGATTTTAAAACTATAGGCCGGGATATGGAAACCCAGGAAAGAAATATGATGCGCGTGTCAGCCAATATAACCTATCTTGAATTTTTTCCTGTTACTTTGAATCTGGAAAATGAGGATAAATATCCCCGGGAGGACAAATATGGCGTATTGTCCCTGGAAGAAATTAATGACGCAAAAACCAGAAAAGACGGAGTATCCGCTGTTTTGAAACTGCCGGACAACCCAAGGTTCTTCTCGTTTAATTATGAAGATAACGATGTAAAGGCGATAAGTTTACAGCGGAAAACGAACCAGGATATTTATACCTACGGTTTTGAATACAATGTTCCGGAGTATTCACTTGTTGACCGGTTAAAACTCAATCTCGGGTTAAAACGTTTTCGCGAGACACAGGATTATAATCTGGAGGGATTTTCCAGGTTTCTTAATTCTGATTCCCGTTCACTGGGAGTGGGGTATTCACCCGTAAAATATTTTGATATGGATTATTCATGGCGCAAGGTCAAAGAGGTAAACGAAAAAACCATCTGGTATCCGTTAAGCCGCGACCAGCGGGGGATAGTAAATATGGAGCCGTTCAGAAATTTAAATGGTCTTTATAACCGGTTTAGAAGTTCGGTTGATTATAAAGAAAGGTTTTTAAGCGGCAGTGAATCGGGTTTGAAAGACGCTAATGTTTCGGGAGAGGCGGAATGGCAGTTGGACGCGAAGCCGAGCAGGTGGTGGACGGGTATAAACCCTTTATCTGTCAACCAGACTATTCGTGTAACAAAATCCGCGATATTTGACAACATTAATAATGGGGCCGGGTTTTCCTCGCTTGTTAAAAAACTTAAGGCGGGAACAATTACAGAACAGGACCTTGCGACTAAAGAAATTAACTCGGAAAATTATTACGCTCTCGGGTCCCGTTATAATCTGAGTCCCCCGCTTGTTGTTAACGCTCGGTACAGCCTTCAGCGCGAGAAGCAGACGATTTTCGAAAGTATTTTCAACACACGGACCAGGGTTTCATCGGCAGGGCTGAATTACGATTTAAAAAGAGATTTATTTTTCTTTGATAAAATTACGGAACACTCGAACCTGGACCTGAATTACACGCAAAAAAGAATTTTAAAAGAAGATATTTCCGAAAAAACCGTCTCAAACCCTTTTGTCTCATTATTAACCGGGTGGACGAGGCGATTTTCGACAAATTATTATTTCTCTTTCAGGGAGGAAAAGGAGAATGTCCACCGTGAAGTAAGGGTGAAAGAATTAAGGGTATATGAACCCAACCTGGAATTGATATACAAATTTGACCTGCCCGCAGTGCTTCGTTTTGCCAAAACAAGGATTGATTTTACAAACCGCGCCAGGTGGCTGACAGGTATAAAAATGGAACTTACGAGCACAAAAAATTATCCTGAGTATGATTCAAGCAGAAAATACAATTATAAAACAAGGTTTGATTATGACCTGACCGAATTTCTTTTATTCAGCCTTGATTTCCAGTATGAGGTTTTCAAAAACAAGTCCCAGCTTGAAAAAGATTACAATTTGTTTAAAGCCGCCAGCGAATGCGTGATTACATTTTAAAAAATCTTGATTCTGGCATATAAATAAATTATACTGCTGGTATAACAGGAGGAAATATGTCAACAATAAAAACAGCCATTTCAATTGACAAAAAACAGGTTATGACGCAAGAGTAAAAATCCGGAAGGAGAATTACTATAAATATGAAAATGGAAGATGAATGCCGGTAAAATAGGTAATAATATGAAAAAATTATACTAAAGTATAATATAATATACTAAAATATAAAATAATATTGAAATTTGCCAGTGTTTGGTATATAATTATCAGTAAAGGAGGAGTGATTTATGATTAATGAAGTTATGACTGCTGAGCAGTTGGCTAAATATTTGCAATTAGATGAGCAGACGGTTTATCGTAAAGCGCGTGTTGGCCAGATTCCTGCTGTGCGTATTGGGAAGATTTTAAGATTCAAGAAAGATGTGATCGATGGATGGTTGCGATTGTCTTCTTTTAAGTGGTCATCCGCTAAAAGAGAAGAATTAAGAAAATGGGGAGAAAATTATGCTAAAGCCAGTGGGTTGAAAGAAGAAGACGTCCAAAAAGCCATTAATAAGAAGAGATACGGCAAATGATTAAGGTCGTTCTCGATACGAATATTTTTATCTCAAGTATTTTCTGGAAAGGCAATCCTCGCCGTATTATTGATTTAGCTGTAACAAATAAAATTAAATCTGTAACCTCGCCGGATATTCTTCATGAAATAGAAACAGTCTTATTTGAAGATTTCCCAGAAATACCTTATGAAAAAATAGAAGAAATTATCAAAGATATACTTAGTTACTCATATTTGGCGGCAGTCGATGAAATTATCGTTAAAGATCTGCGGGACATTAAAGATACTAAAATTATCTCTTGCGCTGTAAGCGCGAAAGCGGATTATTTAGTTACCGGAGATAAAGACCTTCTTATTTTAAAAGAATACAAGGGTATAAAGATTTTAAATTCAAAAGCTTTTCTTAATTTATTTGAAGGGTGGGATTCGGCCACCCATCCTGAGAAGTGAAATGACGAAGGATTTTCAATAAATGGAAAAAATAAAAATAACCTTTTTAGGCACGAACGGATGGTATGACACAAAGACAGGGAACACCATCTGTGTTTTGATTGATTGCACGGATTATTATATTGTTCTGGACGCGGGAAACGGTTTCGGAAAACTTGACAGGCATATCGATCAGAATAAACCTGTTTATATTTTTTTAAGTCATTTCCACCTGGACCATATTATAGGCCTGCACACGCTGGCTAAATTCAGGTTCAAAAAAAAGCTTTATATTATAGGGCAAAAAGGGACAAGAAATATTTTAAAAATTTTTTTAAACTGGCCGTTTACACTTCCGAGAAAAAACCTGAAATTTAAAAGCGAAATAATCGAGGTGCCCAAAGAATTAAATAAACTTCCTTTTAAGGCAAGAGTTTTACCGATGCTTCACGCATCACCCACACTGGGAATAAGGCTTGAAATCGAAAATAAAGCAATCACATATTGTCCTGATACCGGCTACTGCGAAAACGCGGTCAAATTATCGAAAAACGCGGATTTGTTAATCGCGGAATGCGCCTATACTCTTGATTTTAACATCAAAAACTGGCCGCATCTGAATCCGGAAACAGCCGCGAGAATCGCGAAGAAATCCGGTGCCAAAAAGCTTATACTCACGCATTTCGACGCTGGTAAATATCCCGATTTTAAATCAAGAAAAGATGCCGAATCAATAGCCAGAAAAATATTTTCTGAAACTATCGCGAGCCGTGACGGAATGAAGAAAGAAATTTAATATGCCAATCGTAGAAATAAAATCACTTGCAAAATATTACGGTTCCCTAAAGGCAGTAGATAATATAGGCCTGGAAATAATAAAAGGCGAATGTTTTGGTTTCCTCGGGCCTAACGGCGCCGGGAAAACCACGACAATGGGGATTATTTATTGTTTCATGCCGCCAACCTCCGGGAACGTAAATGTTTTTGGGCTTGATGTGATGAAAAATCCAGGTGAAATAAAATCGAGGATTGGCGTAATGCCGCAGGATGACAACCTTGACCCTGATCTGAGTGTTCTGGAAAATCTGATTGTTTACGCGAGATATTTTGATATTCTTAAAAAAGATTCTTTAAAAAAAGCGGATGAACTTCTTGGTTTTATAGATTTAAAAGACAGGAAAGACACGAATATCAATGAATTATCAGGCGGCATGAAGCGGAGGCTCCTTCTCGCACGCGCGTTAATAAATAATCCCGAGATGCTTATTCTCGATGAGCCGACTACAGGGCTTGACCCGTATAGCCGGCGTTATGTATGGGAAAAACTGGAGCATCTCAAATCAAATAATACTACGATTATTTTAACCACTCATTACATGGAAGAGGCAATGAGGCTCTGTGACAGGGTGGCGATCATGAGTGAGGGGAAAATATTGGCCGTCGATTCACCTTCAAAGCTGATAGAAAAACATGGCGGAAACCTGGAAGAGGTTTATTTGAAACTTACGGGCAAAGGTCTTGAGACGTAAAATTTAACGTCTTATTTCTTTTTATGGTAAAATCATAAAAGCTGAAGGAGATGCTGTGAAAATAAAAAGGGTATTCAGGGTCTGGCAGAGAAATTTTACCGTGTATACCAAGTTGTATAAATCCAGTATAGCCCTGAATTTTGCTGACCCTATATTTTATCTTGTTGCGATGGGTCTGGGGCTTGGCTATTTTGTGAAAGAAATAAACGGAGTGCCATACATAAAATTTATCGCTACGGGCATTATCGCGTCTTCTTCCGCGTTTGCCGCGGTCTATGAATGCACCTACGGAACATATGTCCGGATGACGTTTCAAAAAACTTTTGACGCGATACTCGCGACACCGGTCAATATAGACGACCTTGTCGCGGGAGAATTAATCTGGGGCGCCACAAAGAGTATGTTTTACGGCACGGTAATTATAATAGTCATATCTGTTTTTGGGATGGTTGATTCGCCGTTGATAATATTATGCATCCCCATGCTTTTTATCGGCGGATTGATTTTTGCCGAAATATCGGTTATTTTTGCGGCAATTGTGCCGGGTATAGATTCTTTTAATTATTTTTACACGCTTTTAATGACACCGGTATTTCTTTTTTCAGGAATATTTTTCCCCCTTGATAACATGCCGGGAATACTTTCCAAAATATCATTTTTAAATCCGTTATATCATCTTGTTAATATCTGCAGGGCATTTTCACAGGGAGGAAATTTAAGTGTTATAATGGATATAATCTGGATTGTTGCTGCGGCTGTTCTGGTTTCGCCATTCCCTTTCAGGTTGATAGAGAGGAGGATAATAAAATGAAAAATAAAAGCAAAGAAGCGTTATTTTATAAAAAACTTGATAATAAGAAAGCGCAATGCATACTTTGCCCAAAGCACTGTGTAATCCCGTCTGATAAGGCCGGTTTCTGCAGGGCGAGGGAAAATGTTGAGGGTATACTTTACGCGGTCAACTACGGGCAGACCGCGTCATCGCCGTCGCTTGACCCGATCGAAAAAAAACCTTTGTATCATTTTTACCCCGGGTCACTGATACTTTCCCTCGGCGCCAACAGCTGCAATTTCGCGTGTAAAAACTGCCAGAACTGGAGCATTTCGCAGGTTGAAATCAATACGATACCCATATCTCCCAGGGAACTTTCGGATCTCGCGAAAAGGACAAATTCCCTGGGTGTTGCCTATACCTACACGGAACCTTTTACATGGTATGAGTTTGTCCTGGAAACGGCCGGGTTAATCAGGGACATGGGCATGAAAAACGTTCTCGTCACAAATGGTTTTGTGGAGGAAGAGCCTTTAAAAAAGATTTTACCGCTGATAGACGCGTTAAATATCGACATAAAATCAATGAATGATGATTTTTACAAGAAAGTCTGCGCCGGCAGGCTGGAACCGGTTTTAAAGACGGTTGAATTGTCCGCGAAAACATCGCATGTTGAAATCACCAATCTTGTAATACCGGGCTTGAACGATTTAGAATCTGATTTTCATAAATTGGTTGACTGGCTGAGCGCTGTGGCAGGGCCGGATGTTCCCCTGCATTTTTCCCGTTACTTTCCAAATTATAAAATGGAAACGGGATCGACCCCCGTTACGGTACTTGAAACCGCGAGAAAAATAGCCAGGGAAAAACTTCATTATGTTTATGTCGGCAACGTGCCGGATATTTCCGCTAACACGACTTATTGCCCGAAATGCAATAATGAGCTTATCCAGAGGGTAGGTTATTCCATTAAAAAAACTGGATTAAAGGAGGGGAAGTGCGTAAAATGCGAAACCAAAACCGCCGGAATTGGGTTATAGCGTTAAGCGTTATTTTTGCATTGCTGAATATTTCATGCGACAAATACAGAAAAACCGAAGAAACCAGGTTTATAATGGGGACTATCGTTGATATTAAAATCTACCGGGCGGAGAAGGAAAAAGCCCGGGCTGTAATTAAAAAGGCGTTTGACGAAATTGAACGGATAGATAAATTATTCAGCCACTATAAGGAAGATAGTATTATTGCAAAGATAAATAATAACAGCGGGAGATGGATAGAAGTGCCTGGAGAAGTATTGAATTTAGTGGATAGGGCCGTGAAATTTTCTGATTTAACAGGGGGGGCTTTTGATATTACTATCGGCCCGGTTGTCAACCTGTGGGGTTTTGGACCCTCACGAAACCGCCGTGTGCCTTCCCGCGCGGAAATTTCCGATAAACTTTCTCTTGTTAATTATAAAAACATAGAAATTGATAAAGAGAAAAACAGAATAAAAATAAAGAAAGGAATGAGGCTGGACATGGGCGGGATAGCCAAAGGTTACGCGGTGGATTGCGCGGTAAAAATTTTAAGGGAAAATGGTATTAATAACGCCCTGGTCAACGCGGGCGGGGATATTTTCGTAATGGGAGAGAAAAAAAAGGAAGAGTTTTTTAATATAGGAATTCAGCATCCAAGAAAAGAAAAAGAAATTATACAAAGCCTTAAAGTTTCTGATGTTTCTGTAATCACATCGGGAGATTACGAAAATTATTTTATTGAAGACGGCAAAAGATACCATCATATTTTTAATCCAAAAACAGGATACCCGTCAAACCTGTGCCAGAGTGTCACAATTATCACAAGAAGCCATGCCGTGGATATTCTCTCGACAGGAATTTTTGTCCTTGGCCCTGAAAAAGGGATAGAACTGGTAGAATCGATTCCCGGTGCGGAATGTTTTATTATAGACGAATCAGGAAAGATTATAAAATCGAAAGGATTTGATAAATATATTGCGAAAACTAATTGATTACCCTGAAAATAAACGGCGGTTCAAGTTTGCGGAGTTCCACTTCCAGTTTTCTGCCTTCCGCTTTTACAAAAAGGTAATTGTAAAAATCTTTTTTGGATTCAAGTTTCGCGCCGCCGCCGCCTGAAATATAATATTTCACGCCTTTTCTTTCCGCATAGGCATAACTATGTATGTGGCTTGCAAATACATATCTGATTTTTTTCTTTACAAATATTTCCTCAAGATGCCATGCATTTTCTTTATTTTTCATCGCGTAATTTTCACCAGGGCGCGGGTCAAAAACAGGTATATGCATGAATACAATTGATTGTTTTTTTGGATTTTTATCTATATCTTTTTCAAGCCATTCAAAATCTTTCTTTGAGAAATCACCCCTGGAATTATTAATTACAATAAAATGAAAATTACTGTAATTGAAACTGTAATTAGTGTTCCCGAATAAAGCTTTGAAATATTTTTCACCTATGGGATCGACAAACTCATGGTTCCCGATTACCGGGAAAAAAGGGGAAGGGACATTTTTAATCTGTTCCTTAAAACGGCGGTATTGATACGGGTGACCGGAATTGACCATATCACCAAGATTAATCCAGAATGCCGGTTTGGCCGATTTAATTTCTTTCTCAAACTGTTTGTAAATAAAATAACTTCCGCGCTTGTTTGTAAAAGGGTTTTCACTTCCTCTTGTGTCCCCGATTACCGCGAAACTGAATTTTTCATTTTCTTTTTTGGGAAAGATTTTTATCCCGGATACGGCGTTTTTGTCCAATTCAAGTTTAAAAAGGAAGCTCCCGTTCAATTTTTTTATTTCAGCCTTGCCTGTAATTTCAGTATCCGAATTTTCCGTGTCAATATTTTTGACGACAAGGACCAGATTTATTTTGGAAGCGCTTTTATTTTTTATTTCCGCCGAAGGGTAAAAAGATTTCGCAAATATTGTAAACACCGTTTGGTAGCAGTTTGTTATAACAGAATCTTTAAGGGAAATATCAATCTGGCCGGATGAATAAGCGGATTCCCCTGAGAATGGTTCATCTATTTTTATCTGTTCCCCGAAATAAAGATGATAAATAAAAAGAAATATTATAATTGTAATAAAAAAATTAATCAGAAGATAATACTTATTTATCCTGCGGTTGGTATGGTTTAATTCCTTCATTAACCTGTTATTTCTCCTATTAAATCATAATGTTTCGCCTGTACGATATTCACTGTGTAAAAATTGCCTATTCTTATTTTTCTATTTGATTTCACGCGGGTGTTTCTAATCCAGACCGTGTTATCTATTTCAGGCGCGTCAGATTCAGTGCGCCCGTAAAAAGAATAATTTTTATCCGTCGAAATCCCGTCTACTAACACTTTTATCTTTTGCCCCGCGAGTCTTTTGTTTTTATTTAACGAAACCGATTTTTGCGTGTTCATAAGTTCATGGTATCTTTCTTCCTGTATATGCCTTGGGATACGGGGTTTGAAGGAGAAGGCCCTTGTCCCTTCCTCAGGAGAATATTTAAACGCCCCCAGCCGGTCAAATTTTTGCTCTTTGACAAAATCCAGCAATTCATGAAATTCTTTGTCGGATTCAGTCGGGAAGCCGACAATAAAAGTTGTTCTCACGGCTATTTGAGGTATTTTATTTTTTATTTTTTCAAGAAGATCCAGTATAAGTTTTTTAGTGACCCCGCGGTTCATTTTCTCGAGAATCCTGTCGTTAATATGCTGGAGAGGCAGGTCGATATATCTTAAAATGCGTTTTTCACTGCTTATCATATCCAGGAGCTCTTCTTTGAAATGTTTGGGGTGCGTGTAAAGCAGGCGTATCCATGGAATGTTTGTATTGACAATAATTTCTTTCAGCAATGCTGGCAGGCTGGTATTATTTTTTAAATCATTTCCGTATGCCGTTATATCCTGGCCGATAATATTTAGTTCTTTCAAATGCCTGCTGCTGGAAAGAAAACCTAATTCTTTTTTTAAATCCTTCCACGGCCTGCTGCGATAAGGTCCGCGGATTGAGGGGATAGAACAGTAGTGGCATCTATTAGAACACCCGTCTGAAATTTTTAAATATGTATAATGGTTTGGTGTTAAAGGAACCGTGCGGATTGAAGCATGATGGTCTGGAAGGCTGCTTACCCTGATTTCTCTTTTCGCATCCAGGCAGTTTTTAATGATTTCATTTATTCCGGAATATTTGCCCGGGCCCACAAAAGCGTCTGCTTCTTTTAATTCGGCAAACGCGTTTTTTTTATACCGCTGAGGCAGGCACCCCGCGACTATAATTAGTTTTATTTGCCCAGTATTTTTTAACTGGTTGAGCTTAAAGATTGTATCAATCGATTCTTCCGCCGCCTCTTTGATAAAACAACAGGTGTTTACAATTGCTATTTGGGCGTCGGATATATTTGTTATTTTAAATTTTTCGCGGGATATAAACCCCAGCAAGGTTTCAGCATCAACCAGATTTTTCGGGCAGCCCAGGTTTATTAGTCCAATGTTTAATTTTACCCCGCTTTTTTTTCTGTAATTATCATCTAAACTAATCATTGTTGTTTTAAAAAGCAATAACTTTTTATTTGTTCCCTGCGCTTTCGTATTCCAAAAAGGGCGGGTTTCATGTTAAAATCTTATACTGAGGGAAACACGGTGGCTGTCTTCCAGTATTTCATGGCGGGCGTAAGCGTAATTGATTTCATAAGCCTCTTTTTTAAATCCAAGCCCGGCGGTTATTTCATTTGTGTCAGTTGTATAACCTCCTCTCAGGGAAATCAATCTGGCGATTATGTATTCAATCCCGATATGTTCTTTTAAATCCCGTTTTTTAATTAAATCTAAACCCAGTGAAAAGGTAAATTTATCAGGGATTGTATAAGCGGCACCTGTATTGAGTTTTACAGAAACGGAATCGGATACTTCTTTAAGTTTTATTTTCGGCTGGATTATATTTTGAAGCACTAATCCAAACCGGAAATTCCGCCAGTAATAGAGAGAACCGATATCGGCCCCGAAACCGGAATCTGAATATGTATATATTTTCTGCGATATCATTTTGAACGTAAGCCCCAAATCAGTATTTGATATAAGCCCGTTAATTCCGTAGGACAAAAGAAAAGCCATATCGCGGTTTTTGAAATTTTCGCCTGTCGGCAAGGCCTGTTCGTTGTATCCTGTTATCCCGTTTACGGAGGAAATGATTGCATTCAGGCCTACGGCGGTTTGCAGTTTATCATAACCATAATTTACATTGAAAGGCCACGCGAAAGCAATATTTTCATTTTGAAGACCTTCCACCATGCTGAATGGTTTATTATACATAAACATAATTTCTTTTTTATGAAGCTGTGCCAGCCCCGCGGGATTCCAATACGACGCGCTTGCATCGTCAGCTATGGCGGTAAACGCTTTTCCCATGCCGAGGGCGCGGACACTCTGCCCGATTTTTAAAAAAGCGGCCGCGTCGCCCGCGTCCTGGGATTCAGCAAGAACTATAGGGCTTATAAGACATATAAGACTTATTAAAATAAAAAATTTGTTTTTCATTTAATCACCGCGATTTTTCCGGTCCGGTCCTTTTTAGACATGTTGTCATTAGCTTCGACAATAAAAATGTACACACCGCTTGAGACCTGGCGGCCTTTGCCGTTTTTCCCGTCCCAGTAATAATCATAAACAGGGACATTAGCGACGGGCTGGCTGTTGTTATTGTCAGCTAAAACATTATTTATTTTTAAAACAAGTTCGCCTGCGATGTCAAAAATGTAAAGGGTCGCTTCGATACCGGAGGTGTTTTCTAATTGATACCTTATGGTGGTGTTTCCCGAATATGTGGGATTTGGATAGTTAAACGCTTTAAGTGTTACACTTGCCTGTGTACGGCTGCCGGTGTCGGGCTCTGAATAATTTCCTGTTGTATCAAGCGAAATCGCCGTATAGTAATATGTTTGACCGACAATTATATTGTTGTTATCTATCAGGGTAGAATCAGTCCCTTCATAAATACCTGTGCCGTCGTTTACATCAGCCGGGTGTGAAATTTCTTTCCTCCTGATAAATATTTTTTTAAGATCCGCGACTGTCGGGTTTTTCCAGTTAAGGAATATTTGATTGTTTACCCCGACTGCCTTGAAATTTGTCGGCGGCGGCGAAAAATCATCTTTTGCCTGTACGGGGCCTGTGGTATCGGAATAAGAATAGTTGGGATGTTCATCCTCAGCCCGGACATAGTAATAATAATCAGTATAGTTTGCCGCGGTTGTATCGTGAAAAATTATGTTCCCCGCGTCTATCACACTCGCGGTTTGAAAAGGGCCCGCGAGGTTTGTCGCCCTGAAGATAGTATAATTTTTAACATCATTGGCCCCGGTTCCGTCATCGGTTGATTTTGTCCACGTTACATCAATACTGCCTCCTTCATCTTTAGGTGTATCTATGGCCTTGACATTTGCAGGAGCGCCCGGCGGCAGATTATCTATCGCAATGGCCGTGGATTCAATCTCTGCTGTTGTTTCATAATTAAACCATTTGTCCCTGGGCCGTATCTTGTAGTAAAAGTTTGTTTTGTTTTTTGGAACAATATTAGTAGTAGTGTAGGTCACGGAACCATTTGGATTGACGCTATTGACGAGCGCGAATCCTGTGCCTGATGATGTGCTTCGAAAAATGTCGTAACTTTCCACATCCGTAGTATCATTCGGCGATGCGGACCATGTAAGCGAAATAATAAAACCCTGGTCAGCGGGCACATCGGATACGGTCAGGGCGGGTACAATCGCGGGTGCTGTGGTATCATTGGAAAAACCGTATCTATATGGAAATTTTGTTAAATCAGACCTTAAATGAGCGGTCTCATAGATACCCGGGATTAGAATTACCGTGTCAAAAGATGAATTAATAGTTATCCCCCCCGCATTTTGCGCGTCCAGCGTAATAGCCGTGTCTGTATAGGTGGTCCCGAATTTTGTTAATACAGATGCGTTCCATGTAAGGTTGCCGGAAGATGATTCACTGCCGTCAAACATTATCCTTATACTTGTCCCGCTTTTGTTAAAAAGAAGATAATTTGATCCAAGGTGTCCCGGTATTTTCCCGGTGGAGGGAGTTGTTGCCGGGGCGGACATATAATCGGATGTAGTATTGTATATGTATAAAGTGTCATAAAGAGCGCCGTCGTCATAATGTGTTCCGTCATCATTTTTCCCTGTGATATAATTCCACACGGTAAATTTCGCGAAAGCGGAGGATAGATTACTGCTTTTGGTCCTGAGCCTGGTGTCAAGGATGTTGAAAACATTCGGGCTTGTAACAGATTTGGCATCTTCAAAAAAATTTTTCAGGATACCGGAGAAATTTTTTTCGAGAAAAATAGGCCAGATCCCGCTGCCGTATTTATGAATATTTGATGTTGTGTCAAAATCTAAAGGTATTTCAGGCTGGGAGAACCATCTAAATTCTCCTTTTATATAGCGGTTGATATAATCGTTAATGTTAGGATAAACCTGGTCCTCAAACCATACAGCCGAAGCTTCCAAAAACCACTCGTCCACGTTTTGATTATAGCTGAACTGGATTGCGTGAAAAAATTCATGGGCCGCCGTTATCCTGGCAAAATTTTCGGGGCTTTGACTTGTATCAAACTGGGCAGTTGAATTGAATTGCCCTGACGCAGTAGCATAATCATTATCCATAACAATAAAACTGTATTTTATATAGTCATTACCTCCCGCTGGCCGGTTCTCGGGTTGTGTCCATCCGAAGGTACCGGGAAAGTTTTCTCCGAGGTCAATCAGGTAAACGTCGTATTTGGAATCACCGCCGTTGTCGTCCGCGGACCTTTCCGATAAATTAGCATAATCATCAGGAGGGGGGCTGAAGCCCTTATTTGTAACCCCGGCGGCATAACTTGATTCGAATGCCTCTGCAACTATTTTTATGAAGCTTTCCGTTGAAGCATCTTTACCGTCTGAAGTATAGAAAATTTTAAAATGGGTGGTGTCAAAAGAGGCATAAGTAGTATTATAAGCCACATTAATAACAAGATTGTCATCATTTATTTTTTGATAAAGAGGGTCAGTCGGCCTTAAAAGAACCGGTTTCAGTAAATCTTGCGTGGAAGATGAAAGTTTATTCCAGTTTTTATTTACTTTATTTAAAAACATAGTCATATCAACGTTGTTTTTTAAAGATTTGGGCGGTGTTTTTCCATAGGAAAGATAAGGTTTTGAAGTCAGGGTGCGCCATTCTTTTAATATTTCACTTTCAATATTTTCATTCGCGTAAATGGCGGTTAAAGGTAAAATAATAATTAAAAAAAACAAACAAATATGTTTTCTCATAATGCGAAATTATATCATAAAATGATTTTACTGCAATACTTTTTATTTAAACGGTTAAATTATACAAAATCCTGAAAAAATCCTAAAAAAAATAGCTTGACAAATGAAACAAATAGTTGTAATATTTATCTAAATTCGTTGAAAAGTATTGATATAAGTTTGTTTATTTAAAGGGCATAGGTCATAATTGAGGACATAAGCCACTTTCTATACGAGTAGAAGTGGCTTTTTTATTGAAAAACAAGACGGAAAGGAAAGGGGGTGAAAAATAGATGAAAAAGTTTTTAATTTTTATAGCGTTAGTTTTGTTGGTTGCTTCAAGCAGTTCATATGCGGCGATGTCAAACTTTGTAACATACACCGCGGAAGGAGCTGGAATTAGTATTGATGCCCTTGGGATAGGTGATTATACGACAGGGACTTTACAGGCGGAAATACCTGTTGGCGCTGAGATTTACCGCGCCTATCTTTATTCCGCAAGCGTATGGTCAAGCGGACTTTCAAATGTTGAATTTCAAGGCGGCACTTTAATCTCAAATGCCTCCAGCAGGCTTGACACGGGAGCCAAAAATGCAAATTCCGCCAGTGAAAACAGGTGGGATGTTACTTCACAAGTCACATCATTAGTCGGAGGTGGAAGCGGTACTTTTAATTTCAATGTTAAAGAACTGGGTTATCTTGACGGAGAAATTTTAGCGGTTGTGTATAAAGTAGCCGGCAACCCTGTTAATACGGCATTTATTTTCGATGGTGAATTGTCAACAAGCGGAGACAGTTTTAATGTTAACCTGACTACTCCATATTCAACAACTGACACTGCTATTATGTCGCTTGGTATTTCCTATGGTTATCAGGGATATGGAGATCAATATACACAAGTTGATATTAATGGGACCCGTTTAACAACCAGCGCCGGAGGAAACGAAGATGGCGGTGAGGTTGCACAAAATGGGTATTTAATTACAGCTGGTGGTGTTGGGGACAGCATTGCTAATCCTGCCAATCCTTACGCTACTCCGCCTTATCATGGGCATTATGACGATGAATTATACAACATTGGGACTTTATTATCAAATGGGACTAATGTAATTACACTAAGCACGCTTAATCCGTCAGCCGATGATAATGTGTTTTTTATGGGGCTTACGGTTAGGGGAGAAGCTGTAGTTCCACAGATTCCGGAACCAGGTACGATGATGCTTCTGGGCTCATTGTTAATGGGTATGGTCGGGTTGAAAAAAGTAAGAAATTAATTTTTGTCAAAAATAATTAGAAAGGATGTGTTGTTTAAATGCAGCACATCCTTTTTCTATTTTTTGGTTGAGAAATATTCTAACCTATGATATATTAAACGCAGAATTAAAAATAAGAAGGCCATAAACAATGTACAACGGAAAGCGGTTTCTAATTATAATATCGATTCTATCTGTTATTTTCATACGTTCAAACCCTGTGACAGCGGTTAAAATCGAAAATTTTGATATTGGGCAGGATACCGCTGTCATAAAAGGATTTATGTTTGAAAAAGACCTTGTTCCTGACAGGAATAAAGTTTTTTCAGAAATAATCCAGCTTATAAACTCAGGAAAATATGAAGAAGCTGTTAAAAAAACAAACGAAATTATTAAAAATAACCCCGGTTTGCCCCAGGCCCACGAGATACTCGGAACAGCCTTGATCCTGAAAGGTGATATTGATAAAGGATTAATTTCTTTAAAGAAGGCGGTTGAACTGGACCCGAAACAGGGTTTTGTTTATACTAAAATCGGCAATGTTTATATGATGAAAAAAGATTACGGGAAAGCGAAAAAGGAATTCTTGACCGCCCTTGAAATAAACAATAATGATAGAAGGGCGCATCAATGGCTGGGTATTGTATATGAAAAAGAGGGGGAATTTAATAAGGCGGTGGAGCATTATGAAAAAGGCTTAACAGGAGAAATGCCGGGGAACATTGAAATAAAGGTCAACATATCCCGCTTGTATAATCTTTCATCCAGGTTTTCCGAAAGTGTGAAACTTCTTGAAGGTTTAATAGATAAAAACAATAAAGATGTTACCGCGCACATTGTGCTGGGCAACGCTTATCTTGGCTTAAACAGATTGGATAAGGCTGTCGGGGAGTTTAATATTGTGCGCAGTCTTGAACCTGATACCGAAAGGGCTGCTTTACTTTTAGGTATAGCATACAGGGAAAAAGGGGATTTAAACGAATCCGTAAAAGAGCTGGAAAAAGTCATAAAAATTAAGCCTAAAGAGTCGGTCGGTTATTATCAAATTGGAGAAACTTTGCTTAAAATGGGGCAATATGACCGGGCAATTGATAATTATAATATAGCAAAAGGATTTAATCCTAAACCGGATTTTATCAAGAAAAGAATTGCTGAAATCTATTTGTTCCAGAAAAAATACCCTGAGGCGATAAAAATATGCAAGGCATTATCTGAATCCAAAAATGCCGATGCAGATATTTATTCACTTCTTGCGGCAGCATATCAACTGAATAAACAGCTTGATCTGGCGGAAAACACTTTAAAATCCATGACAGCTAAATTCCCGGGAAATGCCTTTTCTTTTTACAGCCTGGGATTATTTTACAGCCAGACTGGAAAATACAGCCAGGCAATTGAAAAATACAATAAAGCGCTTTTAATTTCCCCCGGCGATGTTAAAATTCTAAGGGTCCTGGCCCTTGCCCATGACCAGGCAGGCAATAAAGAAAAAGCAATTGAAATTACAAAAAATATTATAGCTATTCAAGCTGATAATAATGTTGATAAGTTTTATCTTGCAACACTTTATGACACTGACTCTAAATATGAAAAAGCAAAAGAACTTTACAGGGAAGTCATCGCCAAACAACCCGACCATCCTTTTGCGTTAAACAATCTTGCGGTTATACTTTCCAGCGAAGGTAATTTTGAGGAGGCAATTAAACTATCCAAAAAAGCAATTTCACTTGATCCTAAAAGCGGGATTATTTCCGATACACTGGGCTGGATTTATTTTAAGCAGAATAAAATAAAAGAATCTCTTGAACTGCTTAAAAAATCAGCTTCTTTAACCAGTCACCCGACTGTATTTTTTCACCTTGGCATGGCTTATTATAAAAACAATCAATCAAAAGAAGCGCTGGAACAGTTTCAAAAATCAATTAAATTATCGGACAAATTTCCCGAGTATAAAGAATCGAAATCAATGGTGGAAAAATTATCCTCCCGGTCAAAATAATCACCTTAAAAACACTTATTTGTTAAAATATCTGCATACCTTTTTTATTGATTTTATTTATTATGAGAAGTATAATCAGGTAGTGTTGAAAGCCGGAGGTGTTTATGGATGAAACTAAAAAGGGAATTACAGTTGATATTTTTGGTTCAGAATATACTATCAGGGGCAAAGAGTCACCGGAATATATAAGAGAAATTGCGGGGTATGTAAATAAAAAAATGGAGGATTTGTCCCGGAAATCCACTCTTATTTCTCCCCAGAAAATAGCTATTTTATCGGCTGTAAATATTACTGACGAATATTTTAAATTAAAAGCGGAAAAACAAGGTGTTAAAAATTTGGTAAAAGAAAAATCAAAATCAATTTATAAACTGGTTTGCGATGAAATAGAGAAATTATCTTGAAATTAAATTTGAAATTAGTTATAATTAATTATAATTCCCTGCTTTGTTCGAAAAGAATGATTTATTTTGATTCAACACCAATCTAAAAAGGAATCCGTGCTTTGGATAAGGATTACGGGTCCCGGCATTAACGGGAATGTAAGAATTATTCAAGAGGATACCTACCTGTTATTTACCAGGGTCTTAAAATTATCATTCTTTTACGGCAAAAGCGGGGATTTTTATTTAGATGGACTTTAGACTAAAAAAGATATTAAAATCTTTGGTCTATGTCTATAGTCTCTACTTTAAATTTAATTTGTTTGTGGTTTGGTATTTTTTATTATGAAGTTGAATATTAAGCTATTGCCGAAGATTGGTCGATAATAATTATGAAACAGCTAAATGTGGGGGATGATAAAAAGAAGATAGTTTGCCGGAACCGCAAGGCAAAATATAACTATTTTCTGCTGGAGGCGGTTGAGGCCGGCATAGTTTTAAAAGGGACAGAGGTAAAATCTTTAAGGCAGGGCAAAGGGTCTCTGGAAGACGGTTTTGCAAGGCTTGAAAAAGATGAGGTTTATTTATATAATTGCCATATAAGCCCGTACGAATATGGCAACCGTTACAATGAAGATCCCAAAAGGGTCCGTAAGCTTCTTCTTCACAGGGCTGAAATAGAACGTTTGAGGGGGAAAACAGAACAAAGAGGATTAACCCTTATTCCTGTTATGCTTTATTTCAAGAACGGGAAAATTAAGGTTGAGCTGGCTTTAGCCAGGGGGAAGAAGAATTTTGACAAGCGGGATGATATTAAAAAACGGGAAGCGGACAGGGAAATGGAACGGGCCAGACATATAAGGTTTAAATAGCATGAAATACAGGATTTTTGTTTTTTTCTTTTTCCTCAGCAGTTTGGTTTTTGCGCAGGGAAACCAATATCAAGTAATTTTCCGGGACAACGGGAGACACGAAGAAATTGCTTCCCAAAAGATTAACGGGAGAGAATATTTCCCGCTTGATAATTTGCAAAAAATATTTTCTCTCGGCAAAAATCTGCAACTGGCGTCGAAAAAAATAGAGTTGACTTATAAAGATAAAAAGGTCTCTTTTTTTATCGGAAGCAAAGAAGTAAGAATCGGAAGCCATATAAAACAGTTGTCTTTGCCTGCCAGGGAAGAGAAAAAAAAATATTTTTTGCCGGTTGAGGTAATAACCAAGGTTTTGCCGGAATTGCTGGCAAAGGAAATTAGTTATAAAAAAGACGACAAGGCTTTTATAGTTTTCGATAAAAAGGATGAACCTGAATCAAAATCAAAGGATGTTTTTACCGCTGTTAGACCAAAAACGGATGCTGCCGGTAAAAATGGGAATAAAACAAAATCTTTTGTTCTGCCTTCAAATAAACCAGCGATTTATACAGTGGTTTTGGACCCGGGGCACGGCGGTATTGACCCCGGGGCTATCGGTCCCACGGGATTAAAAGAAAAAAATGTTGTTTTGGATATCGCATTAAAAATAAAAAAATTGTTAACAAAGAATTTAGGGGTCCATGTAATTTTAACAAGAGATAAGGATGAGTTTATTCCATTGCGGAAAAGAGCGGCTATTGCCAACAATGCAAAAGCCGACCTTTTTATAAGCCTGCATACTAACGCGTCCCGGCGTTCATACGCCAACGGCATAGAAGTATATTTTTTGTCCGCCGCAATGGATGATGAATCGCGCGCCGTTGCCGCATTTGAAAATGAAGCCGTAAAATATGAAAGAAAGAATAAAAAGGCGTCTGATGTTGAATTTGTGCTTTGGGATATTGTCCAGACAGAGCATATCCAGACAAGCCGCATATTGGCGGGCATTCTCGGCGAGCAGATGAAAAAAAATTTGTCATTGAGAAACCGCGGCGTAAAGTCCGCTCCGTTTCTTGTCCTGGAGGGGGCTAATTCTCCGTCGATCCTCGTAGAAATGGGTTTTATAACGAATAAACAGGAAGAAAATAACCTGAAGAAAGAAAGTATCCGCGCGGGTTATGCCCAGCAGATATTTAACGGTATTCTTGCTTTTAAGACCAAATATGAAGGTGTTGGAGGTAAAAAGTAAATGCCAAAAAAGGGCGGCGGGTCAAAAATTGTTTTTTTTGGAATTATTATCATTTTGCTGGCAGGCGCCGGGTTTTATTATATTAAATATTTTTCAAAAAGACCTAAAAAAGCTGTCCGGCCGATTTATTCAGAGACTGCTCCAAAGATAAAAGATTCAGATGAAAAGATGAAAATCAGCCTTTATTTTTCTTCTCCCGATGATGAACATCTGATTGTTGAATCCCGTGAGATTTACAGGACTGTTTCAAAAATTGACCAGATTAAACAGGCGGTTATAGCCCTGGTAGAAGGCCCGGATAAAGACCTGGACCCGGTTATTCCTGAAGGGACAGTGCTGAAAGAAGTATTTCTTGATAAAAACGGTACAGCCTATGTGGATTTCAGCGCGGAGTTTGTAAAAAACCATCCCGGCGGGAGTTCAGGCGAGATTATGACTGTTTACGGAATAGTAAACACATTGTGCGCCAATTTCCCTGAAGTTAAAAGCGTCCAGATACTTGTCGAGGGAAAAGAAATAGAAACTATTTCCGGGCACCTGGATACACGGTATCCGTTCTCAATGAAAAATATTTAATATTATGATACAACCAATCGGCATTCTGGATTCGGGAGCAGGCGGGTTGACGATTGCAAAAGAGATTGTTAACCTCCTGCCTTTTGAAGATATAATTTATTTCGGAGATAATCTTTATTGTCCGTACGGTGATAAGACTATCGAAGAAATACGGAATTTATCCGCCAGGCTGGTAAAATATTTTATTGGACAAAACTGCAAACTGGTTGTGGTTGCCTGTAACACGGCCACGGTGGCCGGGATTGATTATCTTCGTTCTAAATTCGATATTCCCCTGGTGGGTGTTGTTCCTGTTGTTAAAACCGCCGCTAATCTTACTAAAACCAATACTTTTGGCGTGATTGCCACGAAGTTTACCATTGAGAGCAATTATCAGAAGGAATTAATCCGGAAGTTCGCGCCGGATAAAAGGGTAATAAACCAGCCCTGTCCCGGAATTGTGGAGTTAATAGAAAAGAATAATATAAAAAAAAATGAAATTGAAATAGAAGGCTTGTTGAGGAAATATTTAACTCCGCTTCTTAAAGAAAAAATAGATGTCCTGGCCCTAGGTTGCACGCATTACGCGCTTGTCCGCAATTTAATTCAAAAAATAACCGGGCCGGGTATTCATATCCTCGATTCAGGAGAAGCTGTTGCCTGCCAGGTGAAAAGAGTTTTAACAAATAATAACCAGTTAAACGGATTAAGGGAACCGGCATACAAATTTTACTGCAGCTCTTCTTCTGAAAATTTTGGTAAAATGGTAAAAACAATTTTTAAAAGTGATAAAATAGTGATTGAAAAAATCAATCCGTAAATAGAAAGGCAGATTTTGACATGAGTAAAATTTTACGTCCGGACGGCAGAAAATACAATGAAATAAGAAAGGTAAAGGTGACCCGTAATTTTATTAAATTCGCGGAGGGGTCGGTACTTTTTGAAATGGGAGAGACAAAAGTAGTTTGTACCGCTTCAATTGAAAATAAAGTCCCGCCTTTTTTAAGGGATTCAGGCCAGGGATGGATTTCAGCGGAATATAATATGATTCCGCGTTCCTCGGAAATAAGAATTCCAAGAGAGGGGTTGTCCATAAAACCCAGGGGGCGGACACAGGAGATCCAGCGGATTATAGGAAGGAGCCTGCGGAGCGTGGTCAATCTTGAGAACCTGGGGGAGCGGACAATATGGCTGGATTGTGATGTTATACAGGCCGACGGAGGGACGCGGGTGGCTTCGATTACCGGATCGTTTATCGCGCTGTATGACGCTATCAGGCATGTTAAAAAGGAAGGAAAGATGAAAGACAGAATATTAAGGGATTTTATCGCGGGCGTCAGTGTAGGGAAAGAAAAAGACCAGAAACTGCTGGATCTTTGTTTTAAAGAAGATTCGGCGGTTGACCTGGATTTAAATGTTGTAATGACCGCGGGAGGCCGGTATGTGGAAATTCAGGGGACAGGGGAAAAGAGGCCGTTTGAAAAACAAGAGCTGGAAGAACTACTGGAATTGGCGGGTAAAGGCATTAGGGAGCTTATAAAGATTGAAAAAGAGGTTTTGAAAACGGAAGAATTAATATAGTGTTGTGCAGCCAATTTTAGGATAGTAGTATAGGGTGTTGCCTGATTTTTTGCTTTAGTCAACTTTTTTGAATAAATCTAAGGCTCATTTTGGACGATTTCCACAATCCTATCTAATAGCATTATCTTGCGTCGTGGAAATCGAAATTCCAAAATTTCGCCAAGATTTATTTACAAAAATGTTTTAATTTCGCAAAAAATCAGGCAATACCCTATAGCACATGACTAACTAAGGAGAAAATTTGGATATTGTTGTGGCAACCCGGAATAAAGGGAAACTGAAAGAGATTAAGGAGATACTTAAGGGTTTAGATGTTAACCTTCTATCATTAGATGATTTTTCTGATTTGCCTGATGTAGTAGAAGATGGATTGACGTTTAAGAATAATGCGCTAAAAAAAGCGAAAATTATTTCTGAAATAACTGGATTCCCGGTTATTTCAGATGATTCGGGACTTCAGATTGATGTTTTGAACGGCCAGCCGGGAATACATTCCGCAAGGTTCTCAGGGGATAACGCGAAAGACGCTGATAATATAAAAAAAGTCCTGGATTTAATTAAAGATGTACCGGAACAAAAAAGGACGGCAAGATTTAAAGCTGTCCTCTGTTTATATTTTTCAAAAAGGAAAGTAAAATTTACTGAAGGGACATGCGAGGGCAGGATGATTTTTGCTCCACGAGGGGAAAATGGTTTTGGGTACGACCCTATTTTTGTCCCGAAAGGTTATAAAAAAACATTTGCGGAACTTAGTGGAAAGACAAAAAACCGTATCAGTCACAGGGCAAAGGCGATGAAGGAAATGAAGAAGATAATAGGCTCTATGGTAAAGGGTGCGGGCTCTGGGGCAAGAAAGTTTTTTTCTTAGCCCCTCCCTGGGGCAGGAACCTTTTTGAGACTATACCCTTGACCCAAGACCCTTATGCGTACAATATTAGTTATTTTTTTTATAATTTTAGCCTTATTTTCTTCTACTTACGCCTTTACCTCAACAAACTTAAACGGGCAGGAAATCAATTCGGAAGAAGATATTTACCGGTTTTACCATGAAGGGTTGATAGAATATTTTGACTACCTGCGTCTTTTGGACATCTTTGAAAATAAGATTGATATTAATCAGGCGGGCATTGAGGATTTGCTGGATTTGCCGGGCATTGACATAAAAACAGCCGAAAGAATTATAGAATACCGTGAAAAATCAGGGGACTTTTCCAAAATTTTCGACCTTCAAAAAGTCCCATTATTATCAAAAGATGTTTATAAAAATATCAGAAACTTTGTTGATATATTTCCTTTAAAAGAGGGCGGTTTAGTCCGCGTTAAACTCGAAGAAGACCCTCTTGATGATGAAGGGCTTTATGTTTATCACAGGCTCCGGTATCAAACGCCCTGGTTCGGTTTTGGATATATTTTGGAAAGGGACGAGGAGGTTGATAATTATTCGATAGAAAACGGAAATCCAAAAAAGCAGGACGAGGAAATCAAATTCCGTTTAAAAAAGAAATATGTTTTACTTAAGGATTTTTTTGGCATAAAGAATATTACAGCGGGTGATTACACACTTAGATTCGGGAAGGGTTTGGTCATTGGGAATTCTTACAGCAGAAATAGAATCGGGATATTGCCGGACCTTTCCCTGTATGATAAATTTTTTGGGACCGCCCTGGAATTAAAAATAAATTGTGTTACATTAACCCCTTTTTATTCAAAAAACAAGCTTAATAATAATGGTTTCCCGGATGTTTACCAGGAAGAAATAAAAGGATTAAATACAATATTTGATGTGACGAAATATTTTAATTTAGGAGGAACGTATTATAAATCCGGAATAAAAAAGGATTTCGATTTTAATCTAAACGGCTATCCGGACGGTAATGAGGCGGAAGTTTCAGGCATGGATTTTTCTTACAGGTATGGATCCTTTAGATTTTCAGGGGAAACAGCTAAAGTTAAAGGAAAAGGCGGCGGCAAATATATGGAATTATATTATGATTTAAAAAAAGTTTTTTCTCTAATCTCTTTTCGCGATTACGCGCCGGATTTTTATAATCCCCACAGCCAGTCTTTCTCCCAGGAAGATGATGAGCCTGATGACAGGGATGAAAGGGGATTTTATTTTGAATCAAATTTCAAATTCAGAAGGGACTTTACTATTAGAACATCTTTTGACCAATGGTCCCATCCTGGAAGAAAAATAACGGACAGGGAATTGACCGGGCAGATAAGTTATTATCCCGTATCATTTTTACGTTTATGGTTAAAACGCAGGATTAGAGGCGAAGATTTGTACGGACAAGAAGATAAGGGAATAAAAGATTATATAGACGGAAGATTTTACATATGGAGAAAATTTGAACTGGATGTTTTTTACGGACAAAATGAAAATAAAGAATTTGGAAGTGAAAATATTGTTGATAATTTTTGGGGAACAGAAGTAAAATTAGAGAGTGATAAAAATATTTTTCTTATACGGGCAAAATTTAATGACGATAATATTACTATCGCGGGGGATAAAAAAAGAGAATACTATTTTTACGCGAAATTAAGAGAAATCAAACAAGTTACATTAAGTTTTAGTTTTAGAGCCGTGCATTCGAGTGAAGATATTTTCCCGAATCCCGAGGAGATATACAGAATAGTTTTTGATTGTGTCTGGTAAATGGAAAAATCTGTCCAATTAACTTGACAATGCAATCAAATTATTGTAAACTGTTTCCGCAGATAATCATTATTGATTATATAGGGAAATGAAATGAATTATACAGAATTTAAAAACAAATTTCAGGGACTGCCTGTTATTTTGAGCAGAGAAGTTGAAAAGCAGGGAAAAGACAGGCAGGTCGTTCGTAATCAGCTTAACCGCTGGCAGGATAAGGAATTAATTATCAAGTTGAAGCGGGGGATGTATCTTTTGAATGAAAATGACAGGAAGATCAATCCCAGCCGCAGTTTTATTGCCAATCAGCTGTTTTGGCCTTCATATGTAAGCCTGGAATACGCGCTTGGTTTCTATGGGTTAATTCCGGAAAAAGCCGTGGATGTAACCTCGGTTACCACAAAAAAAACGTACTGTCTTGAAAATGGATTCGGCCGGTTTGTTTATCAGCACATTAAACCTTCGGGATTCAGAGGTTTCAGGAGCGTGAAAGAGGAAGGCGGGATTTCATTTTTTATCGCCGAACCCGAGAAGGCGGTAGTTGATTTTTTATATCTAAATCTCAGAAAATTCGCGCGTTCTTCAGGCGATGTGTTCAGAGATTCTTACCGTTTTCAGAATCTGGGCATATTGAGAAAAAGAAGGATTATTGAACTGGCGCGGCTTTTTGGAAATAATGGCTTAACAAAAGCTGTGCGTGAATTTTGTGATTTCATAAAAGAGGAAAATTAAAAAATGATCGAAATTATTAAACAACAGTTTAGCCAAAATATGTCAACTGAAGAAAAAACCAACAGGGCGCGTGAATTTCTGCAAATTGCAGCTTTAAAGATTATTTATGAAAAAAAGTTATTTGACAATATTACTTTTACGGGCGGCACATCTTTAAGAGTTTTGTTTAACCTGAGGCGTTTTTCAGAAGACCTTGATTTTTCGCTGTCCAAAAAGAAGGGGTATGATTTTGCTGTATTAAACTCGGAGCTTATTAACGGATTTAGCCTCCAGGGTTTGAAAGTGGAATCCTCGTTTAATGAAGAAAAAACTGTTCACAGTGCTATGTTTAAATTTACCGGATTGCTGAAAGATCTGGGGCTTTCTCCGCTGAAAGAACAAAAATTATCTATTAAAATTGAAGTTGATTCAAATCCGCCTGATGGGGGGCATATCCAGAATACTTTTGTGAATAAAATCTATCTTTTTAATGTGGCGCATTTTGATTTGCCGTCAATGTTAGCGACCAAACTGCATGCCTGTTTTTACAGAAAATTCACCAAAGGAAGAGATTTTTACGACTTTTTTTGGTATTTAGGAAATAAAATTAAGCCGAACTTCACGCTGTTTAACAATGCTGTGTTGCAGACCGAAGGCTATAATCCGGAAATTGACGAGGGTAGTTTTAAAAAATTTCTTATGGAAAATATTGAAAAAGTGGATTTTGATAAAGCCAAAAAAGATGTGGTGAGGTTTTTGGAAGATAAGTCTGAAATAAATCTTTTTGATTTAAAAGTACTCAAAAGTGCCATTGAATCAGTATGGTAAAAAAGGCTGAAGGGTGTAGGTTCTATGGTGAGATGGTTTTTCCCATAGGCCCTTGAGCCTTGAGCCAATACCCTTTTTGACCAAAGCCTGGAGCTAATATTATGCAACCAGTGTTAAAAGTGGATAATTTAATTTCCGGTTACGGACAGCTTGAAATTGTAAAAGGAGCATCTTTAAAAGTTTCAAAGGATGAAATTGTTTCTATAATCGGCCCGAACGGAACAGGCAAATCGACTTTATTAAAGAGCATTTTTGGATTGGTTAAAAAATTCAACGGCAGTGTTTTTTTTAATGATAAAGATATAACAAATCTAAAGCCGTATCAAATCGTCCGGAACGGTGTATGTTTTGTCCCGCAGGATAATAATGTTTTTCAGTCATTGACTGTGAAAGAAAATCTGGATATGGGTGCTTTTGTGCGCAAGGATAATTATGATAAAAGTATAGAAGAAGTTTTTAAAATTTTCCCTCTTTTAAATAATTTTAAAGATAAAAAAGCGGGGGATTTATCCGGCGGCCAACAAAAAATGCTTGCGATAGGCATGGCTTTGATGTTAACCCCGGAGCTTTTGCTTCTTGATGAACCTTCCGCGGGCCTTGCCCCCAATATGGTTGAAGAAATGATGAGGAAGATTAAAATGATTAACAGGGAGGAAAATGTCGCTATTTTGATGGTTGAACAGAACGCAAAAAAGGCTTTGTCTGTTTCGAACCGGGGATATGTTCTTTCCATGGGCAAAAATGAGTTTGAAGATACCGGGGAGGCGCTTTTAAACAATCCGGATATCGGCAGGCTCTATCTTGGAGAATAAAATATATCCTGCTTAAAAAGGACTATCCCCAAAAAATAGACATAGAAAACAGTAAGTAGTTGTGAAATAAGGAATAAATAAAAAAAGGAAGTGTAAAAGCATAATTTTTTATATTTTTCAAAAAAATGGGGATACTTTT
>JBFMCF010000004.1 GCA_040754625.1 bacterium
TAGCTCGCTTAATAAAACTCCGAATTCACGAAGTTTTATTGCTCGGTATAATTTACAATATTCATCGAGGCCTCCAACTCGGCCTCTTGATTTATTTCTATTTGAGGATTTCAACAGAACCATTCGTAAAGACTATTATCAGTATTCTGATGATATGTTACAGCATTCTGGGAATGAAAAAACATCACAATTAAGCCTATGAAAGAGTTTACTGTTTTAAAAGGGTTTATTACCCCTGGTATTTCCAAACTGGCTATACTGCCGGTTTTCTGTATTTTAGTCCCGTTTACCGGTGCAATATTAACATTAGTATTACGTAAAAAGGAACGGGTACACCACCTGGCAATGATAACAACAGTGGTATCGAACTTTATTCTATTGCTGATGATGCTGGATCCCGTGATAAAGGGGATAGAATCAGGCGGGGAATTATACAGGGGCTTACTATTTAAGATAGAATATTTTTACACATACAGTTTGAGTTTCAAGGTGGATCCGGTGAGTCTCTTGATAGCCATAGTGACAAATTTTTTATGGGTCATGTCTGCGATATACGCGCTGGGATACATGAGCCATGGACATGCAAGGACAAGGTATGATTTTTTTGTTCTTTTGAGTCTCATGATGAATTTGGGTGTGCTTCTGGCAGGAGATTTATTAACATTGTTTATTTTTTTTGAGGGATTATTATTAACGGCGTATCCCCTGGTTATACATGAAGAAAGCGAGAAATCAAAAGCTGCGGCAAAAGTATATTTATATATGGGCGTGGCAACAGGATTGAGTTTATTAATGGGTATATTTTTGTTTAACTATTTTACAGGGAGCCTGGATATCGGCTTTGCAGGAGAAAAACTTTCAAGATTGGGCATATGGAAATATATCATAGCAGGATTAATGATAATGGGATTTGGAGGCAAAGCAGGGTTATTTTTTGAACATGTCTGGCTGCCGCTGGCCCATCCGGTAGCACCAAGTCCTGCAAGCGCATTGTTATCCGGTGCGATTATAAAAACGGGAGCATATGGACTGATTCGTGTTGTAAATATGCTTTATTTACCAGCATTAAATAATGCAAACAGCTGGTTAACGATGAACAATATAGGGTATATCATGATATGGGTTGGAATATTGACAATGTTTTTAGGAGTTCTAAATGCGTTAATTTCATCCAATTCGAAAGAGATGCTTGCGTTTCACAGTATAAGCCAGATGGGATATATAGTGATGGGAATAGGATGTGCGGCATACCTGGGGAAGGACGGCGCGATGGGATTATCAGGAGCATTGTATCACATAATAAATCATGCGTTGTTCAAGGCAAGTTTATTCCTGTGCGCGGGCGCGTTGTATTTCAGGACAAACGAATTAGATATGTATAAATCGGGCGGGCTGTGGCGAAATATGCCTGTAACTTTCGTGTGTTTATTTATAGCGGTTTGCGGGATTTCAGGGATACCCGGGTTCAACGGGTTTGCAAGCAAGACAATACTGCATCATTCGATACTGGAGGCGTATGAACACTCTGTGCATTATCTTGGAAAACCTGACAAGATGTTAAAAGCTGCGGAGATAATATTCATGTTGACGGCGGGCGGAACAATTGCATCAAATTTCAAGCTGCTTATATTAACATTTTTAGGCAAGCGGAGAGAGGAACATGTTAATGTAAAAGAGGTCCCGCTTTCGATGAAAATAGGGTTAATAGGATTTTCAGGGGCGATAATTTTTATAGGGATTTTCCCAAACCTTATTCTGGAGCATATAATCGGCCCGGGATTAAGTTATTTTGGATACGATCCTGCGAGCCATCCGTATCATTCAATTTATAATGTGCATACAGAGGGCATACATTCAACAATACCGATATTGTATGAACCGCTGACCAGGGCGTTTTTTACAAGCAATGACGTCCTGCTCAACCTGGAAAGCTGCGGAGCGGCATTGCTTCTGGGCGGGACATATTTTGTATTAGGCCTGGAATTCGGCTGGTTTCATGTCCGTGTCCCGGAATATTTGACCGTTATTTATTATTATAAAAAGATTTTTTGGGGATTCATAAATATGTGCCTGGTTCCCGTTTCAATATTCGGGAGATGGGTAGCCAGTATAATACGTTATATATTTTTGGATTTTTGGCAGCCTTTTCCAGATACAGAGAAACCCCAGGACTGGCTGGCCGGTTTAGAAAAAACTTATGATATGGCTCTTGATGGATTCGTCCGGGATAAAACATCGTGGGTGTTTTTTGATAAGATAGACAAGGCTTTTGACAGTGAAATAAATAAACTCGGCAAGATTGGAAAAGGATGGTGGGTTTTTGATGAATTGGAAGGACGTTATTCAAAAAGATTGGATAAATTAATAGATATGAAAAAACACTGGGGATTGTTTAAAAAAGTGGATGGTTCCTATGAAGCTTCCCTTGACAAGGTCATTTATAATATCCTGGGGTTAGAGGAATTAAGATTATGCAGAATTGAACCTGAACAGGAAAAAATACCAGGAGAAAAAGCCGCCCCCTGGTTTATGAAATTAACCAGGGATTTAACGCTTGTTCACAGCGGTGATATAAGCACTTACATCACATGGATTATTTTTACGCTTACTTTAATAATTGCTTTTCTTATCGGTTTTGTCTTTATTGAATCTTTTCAGATGGCTCTATTCGTTTTTCTGCCGGTGTTTATCGCCATTATTATCGGGACCGCGTTCTTTATTAAATAGAAGCGGCTTCAACAAATTTATTGCTCTTTCTTTCTGCCTAAAACTTCCTTTACTTTTTCAATCACCTCTTTCGCCTGGAAAGGAAGATTAATATAATCATCGGCGCCGGTATCCTGCACGATTTTTATCAGGCGGTCTCTCCCGATAGCTGAAACAAAAATTACCGGGATTTTTTTAAAATCCTTGTCATTTTTTAACTTATTGTAAACCTCAGCACCATTAATATCGGGTAAATTATAATCCAATAAGATAAGCTGGTATTCGTTGGTTTTTGCCCTGTTAACACCATCCATTCCGGTCTCAGCGCAATCCACGGAATACCCGGCCTCACTGAGTCTTATTTCAAATACCATATTTAACGAAGGATTGTCCTCTATTACCAATATCTTATCCATATTAATTTTTCATACTCCAAAATTTAAGTTTCAAAATAAAGCTACTCCCCCCACCTGCTCCACCTCGCCTCATAAACCTTCAACAACTCATCAAGCTTAAGATGCACGGATGTGGTATTTGCGATTTGAATATCGGCCAGTTTGTCTATCGCCTTCAATGTCCCTTCAATGTTTTTCTCCAAATCTTTTCTTGTCTCAATTGCGCGCGTTCTTATTCTTTCGAGCTTTTGTATTATCTCATCCGCCTTTTCCCTGTCTTCAGGGCTTAAGTTCATACTGTTGAGTTCGTCTGTTATTTCCTGTATCAGTCCGGCCGTCGTCCGGGTATTGGATATTTCCAGCGGATAGTTGTTGTATAGTTTCCATGTGCTGTCGTAATCAAGGTAGTTTATTTCGGTCAATAAATTGTATTGCATCGTGTTGTCCGGCATAAGTCCATAGTATTTTAAGTCTTTTTCCGCGTTTTCCGCAAGGTTAAACTGCCAGGTAATTTCGTTATTATTTTTTATGCCTCCGTTGAATATATCGGTAATCGTTAAATCCAGAGGCACTATTTCACGGACATTCAGGTTTATTTCCTTGCCCCTGTTTTGGATGTCAATTTTTACAGGCAGTGTCGCCATCGGGTGTACCGGGTTTGTTTGTGGTGTCGTGTAGTCGATGCTATTTAAAATCAGTTCTTTTATTTTATTGAATGTCGTGTCGTTGTTTGATTCAACAAGGTCGAATGTAAAGGCGACTGTCTTCCCGTTCCCGTAGTTGTTCAGGATAATCGCGGGTTCCTGGATGCCCTCACAGCATATGCCCGTCCTGTCTAAAGCTGTAATTTTAAACGGACCGTGGGTATCTCCGGATAACGGCGCCACGCATTTGTCTACGTTGAATGAAACCGGGCCTAATGTTGTTTCAAAACCATCTTTGTTTATTAAAGCTTTTAGGGTATATTGTCCCGACAGGTATCCGTCTTGTGCTGTGTTTTTTATTATAAATTCTATCCGATCGTCTATGCCGTTTATTATTAAATTGGTGCTGTTATAGCCTGTATTAGCATCTACTGAACTTACAGGCAAATTGGTAAACTGGAGTGTCTCGTAGTCCAGTAATTGACCGGTTAGTGTTGTGTCTCCGGCATAAAGTTCGAGTGTTACGTTCCACGTGGTGTCTTCTTCAAATTCATACGCGGATTCTATTCTTATTGTTGTTATTTTGCCGTTATGTTC
>JBFMCF010000005.1 GCA_040754625.1 bacterium
CGATAATGAAAAACATAAAACTTTCAGGCAAAAAGTTTTTCATTTTAGAGATTCTTTTTCTCATGATTCACTTATGGTTTTGCCAAATATTTTAAAATTGGCAGCTTAAATTTGCCAAACTCAAGTAAAATAATCCAGAAAAAGAGAGGGGGGAGTAAATACTACTCCCCCCTCTTTCCGGCGAAGCAAAACCCTGTTTAGCAGGAACAGAATTTCTTGAAAAAGTCCCCGCATGTTTTGCCGTCTTTACAGCAATTTTCGATAACCTCTTTGCATTTTGCTTTGAGTTCATCGCCGGTAATCTCAACCTGGTAACCGTTATCAACCTCTGTCACCTTGATATTACAGCATTCTTTTTTCATTCTCCTTCACCTCCTTTCATGGAATTTTTGATAAATATATTTATATATATCTATATATTAAGACAAAAAAATATAACTATTTACCATCTTCATTTTTAAACAAACCCATAAAATCCTGGCAGCACGACGAGATACAGCATTTATTTAATGAATAATACACTTCTTTACCCTCTTTTCTGTCTGTAACAATCTTTGCCTGTTTTAAAATATTCAGATGGTGCGATATTGACGGCTGTTTCATTTTGAAATGAGTGCATATCTCCGAAACACACATCTCCTTCCCGCACAAGAGCTTCATTATCTTTATTCTCGTCGGGTCCGATACCGCCTTAAAAAAACATCCGCAATCAAACTGCATTTTTATTTATCGAATCCTTCTTTGTTTTACTTACATATAGACATCTATCTATATGTTATACTTTTATTTTAGATTTGTCAAGTATTTTTTGAGACCGTCTCTCTTCTTATTTTAACTATTGTAACTTCAATATCGTAAGTTCAAGTGGTGTGTTTCCGGATCCATAACCGCCATATACTAAGAAGTCGATTGACTCACCAGCCTTCACGGACCTTTCAAAATTAAAAATACCCGCATCACTGCCTTGCCAGAGCCAGTCAGAACCATGGCGAATGCCTATTTTCATGATTCCAGTGTCTCCTCTAAAAAACTGGCCATTGAAATTATATACTCCGTCAGACGCTGCTGTCCAACGCAATACCGACGCTTCATTTGTACTACTGGGGTGCAATGAAAGTTGACCAACTGCAACGCCACATCGGGAACTGTCATCATCGATACGCCATATCATAGGTGTATAATCTTCATTTCTTGGTTCTCTATACCACTGGGGTGAAGAAATATTCATTTGAGAACCTGTGTAAAGATTGAACATGTTGAAATCTTTAGGCATCCATCCATATGACCAAACGCCATTTGGATTCCCATTTCTGATGCTGAAATCCAGTGTTGCGTTATATTGTAATCTTGAGCCAACGATAATTCTGTTATTTACAAGCATTATTTTATTTATATTTTCAGTATTAATTGAAACCTTCCCGAATATGGTCTCTAATTCTAAAGACGTCAAGTTTATTACCCCTGTCAATTTGTCTTTATTATATAGTTCCACAAATACTGTTTTTCCATCACTTTGAAATTTAATATTTGATATTTGTTCGACAGGGATATCAAATTTTGCATAGCTGGTTTGAAAAGGCAGAGAGGGTAAAGACAATATACCTATAATATAAGAATTATCGGTTAGTGTAACAGCCGCCCGAGTTATATTTTTTACTTCCTGCTCTTCGGCGAATATTTTATCCGGTTTTATAACGGATGACATAAATACCAAAAAAATTATTGCTAAATTAATTAGTATTACATTCTTGTCCCTCATGTTTTTCTCCTTGAAATTCTTATTTTTACCGAACTTGCATGTGCGGAAAGGCGTTCCACTTCAGCTATTTTAACAATTTCCGAACCGGCTTTTTCTAATAATTTTGTTGTGTATGACATATAATTTGTCCGTTTGATAAAATCATGGACACCAAGAGCACTTGAAAATCTTGCCGTTCCCGCGGTCGGAAGGACATGATTCGGCCCCGCCCAGTAATCTCCGACTGCCTCCGGCGTCCAGTTCCCAAGGAAAACCGCTCCCGCGTTTTTTATCCTTTTCAAGGCATCTGAAGGACTTCTGAGTATCAATTCAAGGTGTTCCGGCGCTTTTAAGTTCGCAAGCTCAATTGCCATATTTATATCATCAACAACAATCAGCATACCGTTTCCGGCAAGGCTTGCATCAATAATATCCCTGCGGGACAATTTTTCTTTTTGTGCTTTTATCTCTTTTTGCACCTTATCTGCCAGGGACAGTGAATTTGTAATCAATATCGAACTTGCGTCCTTGTCGTGTTCAGCCTGGGACAAAAGGTCAGCGGCAATGAATTCCGGATTTGCGGAACCATCAGCAATAACCAAAATTTCACTTGGACCTGCAAATGAATCAATCCCGACTTTACCAAAAACCATTTTTTTTGCCAATGCAACATAAATATTTCCCGGGCCCACAATTTTATCCACATTTGGAACAGTCTCGGTTCCGAACGCCATAGCCCCTATCGCCTGTGCGCCGCCAAGGCAATAAATCTCCCCTATCTCAAGAATGTCTGCCGCGGCTAAAATATAAGGATTAACCTCGCCTTTACTGTTCAGCGGCGTGCACAAAATAATCTTTTCGACACCCGCCACTTTGGCGGGAATAATATTCATCAATACAGTGGAACAAAGCGGGGCCCCGCCTCCCGGCACATAAACACCGGCTCTTTCTACCGGAATAATCTTCTGACCGACAAAACCGCCGTTTTTCTTTTTTTGCCATGGGAGAATTCTTTTCTTTTCCTCGCGGTGAAATTCTGTTATATTTTTAATCGCGTTTTTCAGGGTCGTGATAAAATCTTTTGGGACTTTTTTTCTGGCGAGTGAAATTTTTTCAGGATTTAATTTTATACAGGAGGCATTATACCCGGGAAAATCAAATTTTTTTGAATAAGAAACCAGCGCCTTATCCCCCTTTGCCTTTACATCGCTTAAAATTTCAGCAACAACCTTTTCTTCATTCTTAAAATCCTCTTCCCTCTGCCTGAAAATCCGGCAAATTCTTTCAAAATCCTTTGAATTTTTGATTTTATAAAGTTTCAAGTTACCATCCTCCTCATTTAATACAAATCCTCATCCTTCTCCCTTAGTATATCCGCACCTAACTTAGCAAACTTTTTCTCGATATTTTCGTATCCCCTGTCCAGATGATAAACTCTTTTTACTTCCGTCCTGCCGCGGGCAACCAATCCTGCTAAGATAAGCGCCGCGCTTGCGCGTAAATCCGAAGCCAAAACCGGCGCACCGCTTAAATACGGGACTCCTTCTATAAACGCCGTGTGCCCATCCACGATAATCTTCGCACCCATCCTGTTTAGCTCCGAAACATGGATAAACCGGTTTTCAAAAACTGTTTCGGTAATAATGCTCTTCCCGTCCGCGATGCTCATCAGGGCCATCATCTGCGCCTGCATATCAGTGGGAAAACCGGGATACGGCATGGTTTTTATGCTCACCGGTTTTACCTTATCGTCGACTTTAACCTCATAACCCTCTTTGTCTCTGATAATCTTAATACCCGCGTCTGAAAGTTTTTCCTCTAAAGCCTGATTATGTTCGGAAACCGCATTTTTTATTTTTATATTCCCCCTGGTTATCGCACCCGCAACCATAAAAGTCCCTGTCTCTATCCTGTCGGGAATTACTTTATAATTTACGGGACACAGTTCTTGGACACCTTTTACACGAATGACTTTTGTACCGCCGCCGGAAATTTCAGCACCCATGTGTGAAAGAAAATCTATCAAATCTTTAACCTCCGGTTCACATGCCGCATTTTCAATTACTGTCTCACCATCTGCCAAACATCCCGCAATAATAAGATTCTCAGTCGCTCCCACACTCGGAAAATCAAGATAAATCTTTGCACCTTGAAGTTTCGGACATTCGGCAATCACATAACCTTCGACCACATCGAGCTTTACACCCATTAATTCCAGACCTTTCAGATGAATATTCACAGGCCTTGCGCCGATTGCGCACCCGCCCGGCAAAGAAACCTTTGCCTTTCCGAGTCTTGCCAAAAGCGGAGCAATAACCAGAAACGACGCACGCATTGTTTTAACCAGATTGTAGGGCGCCAGATTGCTGTTTAATCCGTTCCCATCTATTTCGACCGAATTGGAATCAACAAAATCCGCTCTTGCACCAAGATTCCGGATCACCTCAAGGATTGTATCTATGTCTTTTAATCTCGGGACATTGGAAATTTGGGATTTGCCTTTGGATAATAATGCACTGACAATAATCGGCAGTGCCGCGTTTTTTGACCCGCTGATGAATACTTCACCTTCCAGTTTTCTGCCACCGTTAATAATAATTTTATCCATTCATTCCTTATCCGTTTAAGCCACTCAAACAATTTAAACTGTTTTTCTAACCGCTATCACTCTATCAAAACCGCTGTAATCCTTTATAACTTCCGGTTTGTCATACCCGCCATTATCTATCAGATTAAGAATTTTCTCCTTATGCTCAACCCCTATTTCCAATATCAAATACCCTCCGGGCTTTAAAAACTTTAGTGCGCCGTTTATAATACCCGGGTAAAATCTTAAGCCGTCTTCTCCTCCGTACAATGCTTTTTTTGGTTCATATCCGACATCAGGAGTTATCGAATCCATTTCAACGCGAGTCAAATAAGGCGGATTTGAAACAATGAAATCCATTTTCCCTTCTAAATTTTTGCCTTCAAACGGCAAAAACCAGCAGCCCTCGAAAAATACAATCCTGTTTTCCACGTTGTGTTTTTCGGCATTTTTTTTCGCGACTTTTAAAGCGTCACCTGATATATCTGTGGCAAAAACGAGGCCTTCATTTAAATGTTTCAACAGACTCACGGCTATATTGCCGCTTCCGGCCCCCAGATCAATTATCCACCATGGAAAATTTCTTTTGTCCCTTGCCAATTCCTGGACTTTCTCAACTAAAAATTCTGTTTCCGGCCTTGGGATTAAAACATTTTCATCGACAAAAAAATCCATCGACATAAACTCTTTTTTACCTAAAAGGTAAGCAATAGGTCTTAGTTTTTTTCTTTCAGCAAGTACAGACATCCACTTTGCGTATTTTTCGTCCAATATATCCGCTTCATCACGGATATGAAGTTTTTCACGCGAAACCTCAAGAATATGGCTTAAAAGAATCTCGGATTCCAGTTGATAATGCTTAATCCCCGCGTGCAACAAATATTCCGCCCCCTTTTTTAATTCCTCTTTTAAAATAATTTTTAAAATCACTTAATTTCCTCTCCCATTTTTTTTATTTGTTCATCCTGGTCATAGGAAATCAGAGAAGATATTAACTCATCCATGTCTCCTTCCATCACCGCCTGTAATTTATAAAGTGTTAACTTGATGCGATGATCCGTAAGCCTGTTTTGGGGGAAATTATAAGTCCTTATTTTTTCACTGCGGTCGCCGGTCCCTATTTGTGTCTTCCTTTCCTGTGAACGCGCCTGGTGCTGTTCTTCCACAAGTTTATCCATAAGCCTTGCCCGCAATATTTTCATCGCTTTTGCTTTATTTTTATGCTGGGACCTCTCATCCTGGCAGGAAATAACTATCCCCGTGGGAATATGAGTGAGACGGACAGCCGAATCTGTTGTATTAACATGCTGCCCGCCGGCGCCTCCTGAACGGCATATGTCAATTTTTAATTCTTCCGGTTTAATTTCAAGTTCCACTTCCTCAACCTCGGGAAGAATTGCAACCGTGACCGTGGACGTGTGGACCCTGCCGCTTCCCTCGGTCACTGGTACCCGCTGGACGCGGTGTGTCCCGCTTTCATATTTAAATTTACTGTAAACGCCTTTTCCTATAATGTTAAAAACAACTTCCTTTAAACCTCCTATCCCGATTGCGTTCCCGCTCAAAATTTCAATAGTCCATCCCTGCCGCTCGGCATAATGGGAATACATCCTGAAAAGCTCGCTCGCGAAAAGCGCCGATTCATCTCCGCCGGCACCGGCCCGGATTTCAACAATTACGTTTTTGTTATCATTCGGGTCTTTCGGGAGAAGCATGACCTTCAATTCATTGTCAATAGCGTCACTTTTTGTCTGGAGTTCCATGAGCTCGGCCTCTGCCAAAATAACCATGTCCCTGCCGGAATTTTTATCATGGATAATTTCTTTTGTGCCTTTTATTTCATCCCGGACTTTATTGAACTCATGGAGCTTAAAGATTAACGGTTCCAGTTCAGCCTGAGTTTTAGCGAGTTTCTGGAATTCAGCACGATTAGAAATAATCAAGGGATCGGACATCTTATGTGTTATTTCCTGGTATTTTTTTTCAATATCTTGAAGTTTCTCTAACATAATTTTGCTCTCTTTTCTTATTAATTTTTATTTGTCGCTATTGTTATAAACCTTAATTTCAGGTTTGTCAAGAGTATAAATAAGTTATATGATATAATATTTACTATGTTGACTTATAAAGAAAAAATAATCAGAAATTTTTCATGCGCGGCCTTAAATTATGACAGGGAAGCAGTAATACAGAATAAAATGGGCCGATTACTCTTTAAACAGCTTATATCAGAAAAACCAAAAGCAGATTCTATTCTTGATTTAGGTTCAGGAACCGGTTATCTTTTGGAAAAGGTTTCACGTGTCTATCCCGGAGCGAAATTATATGGACTTGACATTGCCCATGGGATGATTGAAACAGCCGCAAAAAGGTTTCAAAATAAAAGAAACGTTTTCATCATTGAAGGAGACATTGAAAATCTCCCCCTCGGGGAAAATTCATTTGACCTGGTTATTTCAAACGCAACACTCCAGTGGATTAAGGATTTGGATACCACGCTTAAAGATATAAATCGCGTATTAAAAAAAAACGGGGTCTTTTACGCGAATATCTTTGGTGAAAAAACTTTCCAGGAACTTAAGCTTTCTTTAAAATCCATAGGATTAGTTTACCCTTTTTCTTTCATCAGCAGGGAAAATCTGGCAGAAATTTTGACAAAAAATGGTTTTAAAGCAGAAATAAAAACAAAAATATTTTATAAATACTATCCTGATTTAATGACCTTTTTAAAAAAAGTAAAAGAAATCGGTGCAGGGAATATATTCCCCGTAAAAAACAACCTGGGACAAAGAAGTTTATTGCTGGATTTGGGGAAGGAATATGCCGGAAAATTTGCGGGTAAAAAAGGGTTAAAAGTCACCTATGAAATAACTATGTTTAAGGCAAAAAAGGCCGGTTATTGCTAACCGGCCTTTAAAATTTTATGCTTAACTCCTTAGAATGAGCGGTCGAAACATCCCAACCTTATTTTGTAAGCGTAAAAGTTCCTGTTGTGTTTAATATTCCAGTTGTCATTGTTGTAGTAGCACTGTAATATCCTGTTATCGTATTCCCGCTTATTGTCCCTGTAACCTGCACTGTGCTTGTCCACATACCGCCATAAATATCATAACCTGTTTCCGATAAAGTCAGATTTACGGTATTTCCGTTAACTGTTCCGGCTATTACTGTATAGTTTCCGGTAACATTTGTGATATATTGATGATTAATACCTGTCCCTGTAACAGCATTGTTTGTCTGGTTAAAAGTAAATTGAAGCGACCCGCTTGATAAATTTCCGGGAGGATTACTTGTATTATCTGAATATTGCCCCTGCCATGTTCCGCTTATATTGCTCATGGCTACCCCGCCTGTTGTTCCGCCTGTCGTTCCTGTATTAGTCTTTGTCACGCTGACCGACCAGGTACCATTAGCGTTAATCATCAATACAATCATCTCTCCGCCTGTATCACCCCCCATGCCGTTCCATGTCCCATTAATATCACCCTGTGTCCCACCGGTTCTTGTCCACATCATGGTATCACCTGAATTATCCATGAACGTCCAATTCATCTGTGTTGATGTTATCGAATTCACTTTAATTGTTTCGGTTGTGTTTGGGCCTTCATTGGGAGGAAAATTTGATGTTGTCGTTGTCAATGTAAGTATCTGTGTGCCGGCGTTATACGTATATGTTCCGTTTGCATTGTATGTCCCCGAAGTTGTCCCGCCGCCTGTTGTTCCGCCGGTTGTTCCGCCGGTTGTTCCAGTTTGTGTATTACTATCACTACTGCCGGTTCCCGGGATTTGACACCCGAATCCAATAAAAATTACTGCCAATAACAAACAGCTTAAACCTAACATTTTAACCTTATTTCTCATTTTATCCTCCCTAAATATTTATTAATCAGGCAATCCGCCCGATTAAATTTTACTATATTATTATACTAAAACATTTTTTTGCAGTCAATTTAAAAATATTATTTCCTATTTTTCTTCTTTTAAATAATCATCCTTTGTGACGCCGCTGGCGTCTGTTTCAGCAATAGAAAATTTTTTTTCAACTTTAATGATTTTAGCCGTTCCGATTTTCTTTTCTTCAGCGCCGAGAGAAATTCCGGTTTCGGGATCAATAAGGTCCTCAGATTTATGATAAATAGCTATCACCTTTCCCACTTTCTCACCCGATTCTTCTCCGGAATTAAGGTAAATCTGGTTGCCTTCAACTTTTATGATTCTCGCTGTCCATGGTTCGTTAAGTTCAGATTCAATAATCTCCTTTGCCGCCATATCAACTGCCTTCCTGACAGCTTTACCAATAACCGTCTCGTCAAATCCTTCTTTGCCGAAATCCACACTTGGAGCCACGTCTAAATCAATCGCAACCCCTGTGCTTTTTTCTTCTCCTTCACCTTTTACCGCTTTAAGTATTTCCGCTGTTGTAGTATTTATCATTCTAAGATCTAAAGCAACCACGGCTTTATTAGTCTTCGCATCCAACCCGCCGCCAAAAGAAAGCACCCGCCCAAGATTTCCCACACCCAGCTTACTTTCTTTTACTCCAAATTCCGTTATACTACCGGTAATTATATATGAAACACCCAGTATCTGCCCAATTTTCGCCGCAGTCTGAGGATTAACCGCCCCGCTTTGACCTATCGACTGCTCATTCATGACTTTTTCCATCTGTTCTCTTTCAATAACAAGAAATTTGTTGGATTTTACAAGCGCGGTTACAAGCATGTCTGCCATACCCTTGCCAGGATTATGCCAGCCGCTGTGCTGTCCCTCGGCCTTGTCTTCCAGGTCCATGACACAAATTTTCTTCTTTCCTGCGGCATATAACGGGTGTATAAAAAAAACTAAAGCAGTTAAAATCCCAATTGATTTAAAAATATATTTCCTCATTTTTTTCTCCCTATTAAAATCTTAAGTAAAATACCGGTAAATTATATCCAAGCTGTTCATTGCTGTCAACTTAATAAAAAATAAAAAAAATAAAAAAAAATTTGACATTTTAAAAACAAAGCATATAATATCTAAAATGAGGGTATTAATCTTGAAAAGGAGGAAAAAATGGAAAAATTTTTACAAGATGTGCCTGAACAAAATTATTTCTGGGTATTATCAGGACTAAAACTAAAAAACTTGATAGAACTGTCCGACGCATTGGATTCCATGACAGATGAAGTATTTAATTATCATGTGAATGAAAATAAGAATGACTTTGCGTGCTGGATAAAAGAGTGCATAAAAGATTTGGAACTTGCGGATACTTTATTTACAACCAAGTCAAAAAAAGACACTGTTAAAAAAGTCAGGGAACGTGTCATTCAAATACAGAAATCTAAAAAATCCGCTCCTATCCAGAAAAAGAAAAGGTAATCATTGGACAATATCTCCAGCGTCTGGCTGAAAAAAGACAGGGATAAACCCGCATTACTTAGGCACCATCCCTGGATTTTTTCAGGGGCTGTAAAAAAAATAGACAAAAACCCTTTACCTGGAGATATTGTCAGGGTAGTAGATTCCGAAGGCAGTTTTATTGCATGGGCATATTTTAATCCACAGTCGCAGATTTCTCTCCGTTTATTGGAATGGCAGGAAGAAATTGAAATTAATGAAACGTGGTGGTATAACCGCTTGTTTAATGCTATAAAATGCAGAAAGTCTCTTAAAGCTGACGGTTCAACATCCGCTTACCGTCTTGTCCACGCGGAATCCGACTTTCTTCCCGGTTTGATAGTCGATCTTTATGGTGATTTTATTGTGTTACAGGCATTAACCGCGGGTATCGATAAAGTAAAACCAATACTAATAAAACACCTGAAATCAATCCTTAATCCCAAAGGAATTTATGAGCGAAGCGACACAGAAACACGCAAATTAGAGGGACTTTCGCCGGTCCAGGGTGTTCTCTACGGGGAAACACCTGTTAACTTGATTGAAATCAGGGAGAACGGATTTAAATTTAAAATAGATATAATAAATGGACAAAAAACCGGTTTTTTTCTAGACCAGAGAGAAAATAGAAAAATAACGGCAAGCTATGTAAAAAAACTTAAATTATTGGATTGTTTCAGCTATACCGGAGCATTTTCAGTATACGCATTAAGCGAAGGTGCCGAATCTGTTGTATGCATCGATTCATCTTCAACCGCGCTTGAAATTGCAAGACAGAATTTCGAATTAAACGGTCTGGCTTTTAAACCGGAGTTGGTTTTGGGAAATACTTTCCAGATACTCAGGGACTACCGTAACGCCGGAATCCAGTTTGATATGATTATACTTGACCCGCCAAAACTATCGCCTACAAAAGCACTTAGAGAAAAGGCTTCCCAGGCATATAAAGACATCAATCTTATAGCTATGAAATTATTAAAAGAAGACGGGATACTGGCCACATTTTCCTGTTCAAGCGGAATAGACGCTGAATTTTTCAAGGAAATTTTATCATGGGCAAGCATAGACGCTCATAGAGAAATACAAATACTTAAAGAAATGCACCAGGCAGAAGACCATCCTGTGAGGTTATCATTCCCTGAATCAGGTTACTTAAAGGGATTTATCTTAAGAGTGTGTTAGAAGCCAGAGCACTAGTTTTATTTACTTAATTCACAGAACTTTGACACCTCGAAAATAAATTTCTTTATTTGATAAGTAATTAGCTGATTTCAGGCAGACGTAGGCACTACGTTTTCTTTTAGGGAAGAAATAATTTTGGGCGGGATTGCGCAGCCTGTT
>JBFMCF010000006.1 GCA_040754625.1 bacterium
TCACATTCTTATTGTCTTTGCGGCGCTTTGCATGGTGAGAGTAATTGAGCTTGAAAAAGGGAAATCTATAAGAAAGGTAGTGGATGAATTAAAAGACAAATGGGCAATTACTCTTAAAGATGAAATAGCAGGCAATTCCTTAAAATTACTCCTCGATAAAAAACCGCACTAATTGGCAAACTCGGGAAAGTTTGCATCAATTGAAAATCCCCCTTTAATCCCCCTTTTACAAAGGGGGAAATAGGGGGATTTTAGAAATAAATCGTAATGTTGCGGCAGGAAGGAGCGCATGGCGCCGCAGCCTTATTCTATGTTCGCGCCGACAACCGAGGCCATCTCCATCATGTCGATTGTCTGGCCTTCTTTAATATTTGTAAGGTCTGTGACTTTTCCTGATTTGCTTTTGGTTTTGGTGTTCCTGAAGATAGATACCAGTTTGGCGTCAGCCACGATAAATTTTCCCGCGTTTTCGGGCTTTCCGTTTTTTGTTTTTGTCTGGAGCTTATTTTTTTTAATGTAATCCCACAGTTTTTTTGTTATCTCCGTTCTTGGAAGTTCACTTGCCCCCAGAAAATCCGCCAGGTCTTTTTTTAATTTTACCGGTTTTGCCAATCCTTTTACTTCTGCCATGTTTTATCTCCTTCTATTTAAAATTTATGTAACAGATCACAATACACTCCCGGAATTATACAACATTTCTGGAAAATTTGTAAACAAAATAATAGACCTCGTAATGATTATTTTTCTGCCAGGCATTTTCCCGCCATTTCTTCCGGTTTTTCAATATGAAAAAATTTTAAAATTGTGGGGGCTATATCCGCCAAAATACCGGGCTTTAATTTCAAATTGCCGGCTCCAATAATAATAAGAGGCACGGGATTGGTTGTGTGCGCCGTATAAATTTCCGATGTTTCGTAATCAATCATTTGCTCGGCGTTGCCATGATCGGCCGTGAGAAGGGCGATACCTTCCATTTTTAAAACCGCGTTAATAGTTTTTCCAACGCACGTATCGACCGCTTCGACCGCTTTTACAGCCGCATTTAAATCGCCTGTGTGCCCAACCATGTCAAGATTCGCGTAATTCAAAACTATAAAATCATAAATACCGCTTTCAATTCTTTTTACAACTTCATTGGTAACTTCATAAGCGCTCATTTCCGGTTTCATGTCGTATGTAGGGATTTTCGGAGAAGGGATGAGACACCTGTCTTCACCCTTGTAAATCTGTTCCCTCCCGCCGTTAAAGAAAAATGTGACATGCGCGTATTTTTCGGTTTCCGCGATACGAAGCTGCTTCAGTCCGGCCCTGCTTATAATTTCCCCGAGCCCGTTATGAATGTCATCGTTCGGGAACACGACGGGGAGATTAAAATCTTTTTCATATTCGCAGAAACACGCGAAATCCACTTTCGGGAAAATTTTCCTTTCAAATTCAATAAAATTTTTATCAGTTAAACTGCGTGTTATCTGTCTCGCCCTGTCCGGCCGGAAATTATAAAAAATAACAGTATCGTTGTCTGATATTTTTGCTGTCGGATTGTTTTTATCATCAGTGATAATTACGGGCAAAACAAATTCATCTGTTTTTTCATTTTTATATGAGATTTCTACAGACTTAACCGCGTCTGTCATCTTATTCCCTTTACCCAGGACCATCGCATCATAGGCTTTTTTTATTCTTTCCCATCGTTTGTCCCTGTCCATCGCGTAGTATCGCCCCATTACCGTCGCGATTTTGCCTGTGTTGAGCTTTTTAAGTTTTTTTTGTAATTGTTTTAAATATCCCGGTCCCGCGGTTGGAGAAACATCGCGCCCGTCAAGAAAACAATGTATGAATATCTTTTCAATCTTGTTTTCTTTTGCCATATCCAAGAGCCCGAAAAGATGTTCGATATGGCTGTGGACGCCGCCGTCTGACAGAAGCCCTATAATGTGAAGGTTAGTGTTTTTACTTTTAACTTTATTAAAGGCGTTTAATAACACTTCGTTTTTGAAAAAACTGCCGTCTTTAATTGACCTGGAAATTTTTGATAATGACTGCCATATAACGCGCCCCGCGCCGATATTCAGATGGCCGACTTCTGAATTTCCCATTTGCCCTCCAGGGAGCCCGACTGCTTCACCCGACGCCTGGAGCTGTGTAGAGGGATGATTTTTAAAAAATCCCTCGATATTCGGTTTTTTCGCGAGCTGGAAGGCGTTGCCTTCTTTCTTTTTGTTTATTCCCCATCCGTCCAGAATTATAAGCGTGACCGGTTTTTTCAAAACATGCTCCTATATTAGAACTCCCCCTGTCCCCCTCTTAAAAAAAAGAGGGGGAACTCCTTCTCCTCCTCTTTTGTTAAAGAGGAGGTTGGGAGGAGTTCATCTCATTATACGATTATTCTATGGAATTATAACATTTTTGTTCTAAAGAGTGAAGGGGCTTTATTTGGTAAAAATATATAAATTGATTGATATACAATAGTATTAGTTTGTAATATAATTGTTTTAGACTTAAATTTCAGAAAAAGGGGAGAAAAACATGAAAAATATAACTCGTATAACATTTAATCCAAATGTAATGGGCGGTAAACCTTGTATCCGTGGATTGCGTGTAACTGTTGGAACGATTGTCGGGCTTATTGCAGCAGGATATTCTAATGCTGATATTTTAAAAGCATATCCTTATTTGGAGGAAGAGGATATTCATGAAGCGCTTTCTTATGCTGCCTGGCGTGTTGAAGAAATAGATTTACCTTTGGTGTCTGCATGAAATTGTTGATTGATATGAATCTTTCACCTTTATGGATTGAGATATTCAGACAGCATGGGATTCAATCTATTCATTGGTCCACTATCGGGGATCCATGCGCAGTTGACAGTATTATTATGAATTGGGCGCTTGAAAATGGATATGTTGTATTCACTCACGATTTAGATTTCGGCGCTTTGTTATCAAACACTCGAACTAAAGGTCCTAGTATAATTCAAGTACGTACTCAAGATATTATGCCAGAGCATTTAAGTGAAAAACTGATAAATGTAATAAAGCAATATGAATCTTTACTTGAAAGCGGTTCAATTATTACAATTGATGAAAATAAATGTAGAGTGCGTATTCTGCCTTTTTGATTTAAAACATTGGTTATGAGATTTTTCGATCACATTTTATCCATCCTTTTAGCAGGAGAAAAAAATGGTTAAATACGAAGTTATAATCTATTGGAGCAATGAGGATCAGGCATTTATAGCCGAAGTTCCGGAATTAGCGGGTTGCGCGGCAGATGGCGAAACCTATCAAGAAGCACTTGCGAATGTTGAGCAAATTATACATGAGTGGATAGAGACAGCAAAAGAACTCGGCCGTCCAATTCCTGAACCCAAAGGTCATTTAGTATATGCATAAATAAGCTTTTTATCCCAATATACTTTCCGCTCCGAGCGGATAGGTTTATGCTAAAAAGAGTTTCCCCCCTTCGCTCAAAAGGCAAAGGGGGTTTTTGTTTTTTGAACCGCCGGAAAAGCCTGTGGAAAAGATTGGGTTTATAAGGGAAAAAAGAGTAAAATATCAGTTGGCGCGGAAATAGCCCCGTATTAAACGTTTAAGAAAAATTTTGCTTGGTCTTTATTTGATATTTTATGATAAAAGGAGCGATTTGATTTATGGCGAAAATAATACAAGCTAATTACAATAAGTTTTTAGGTGAAATAAAAGAAAGAATACGCCGCGCCCAGTACGAAGCTTTAAAAGCAGTAAATAAAGAACTTATTTCCTTATACTGGGATATTGGCAGAATGATTGTGGAGCGTCAGAATCAATATGGCTGGGGTAAGGCTGTTGTGGAAACATTGGCTTCGGATCTGCAGGCAGAATTTCCGGGTATGCAGGGATATTCCGCAAGAAATATTTGGTACATGAGGACCTTTTACATTATATACCGCGAAAATGAAAAACTGCAACCACTGGTTGCAGAAATTGGATGGACACATAACCTGATTATTTTGGAACGCTGTAAAAATGACTTTGAGCGTGAATTTTATATTAAAATGGCAAAAAAATTCGGCTGGACAAAAAATGTGCTTATTCATCAAATCGAAAATAAAACCTATGAAAAAACTATGCTGAATCAGACAAATTTCAACAAAGCTCTTCCAGAGAAAATCCAAAATCAGGCAAAATTAGCGGTTAAGGATGAATATACATTTGATTTTCTTGAAATGACGGAAGAGCATAACGAAAAGGAACTTGAACGGGCATTGATAGCCAAAATCAATAAGTTTTTAGTGGAAATGGGTGGAATGTTTGCGTTTATGGGCAATCAGTTCAGGCTGGAAATTGATGGTGAGGAATTTTTTATTGATATTCTGCTGTATCATCGCAGATTAAAATGTCTGGTGGCGGTAAAAGTAGGAAAATTCATTCCCGAATACGTTGGCAAAATGCAGTTTTATCTGGCTGCTTTAGATAATACTGTAAAAGAAAAAGATGAAAATCCTTCAATAGGTATTATAATGTGTAAAGAAAAGAAACGGACCATTGTAGAATATGCCCTTAAGGAAAGCAAAAAACCAATCGGCGTAGCCGCGTATAAAATAACGGCAAAACTGCCCAGGGAACTTAAAGGTGAACTTCCCGCGCCGGAAGAAATGCAAAAGTTACTGGCTGATATTTGATTGAAGGAAAATTTACAGAAAGCTATGATAAAAATCGAAAAGACTGAGATATGGATAACCTGCGATAAACCGCTGGAGGGCGACGGTAGGGCAATAAGGGGATTTTTTGGGAATTTGTACTCTATTTGACTTTTGTAAACAAAAGTATGTTATATAATATATAAATTGAGTGATATACAATAATTTAAAAATTATGATTTCAATGCCTATTGGCATCTCAAGTTGGGGCGGACATCGTATGTTTGTAAAAGGGGAGACTATGCATGAATGAATTAATTCCACAGGAAATCATTGAACAAAAGATATTTTTAATTCGGGGACACGCAATATACAACGATTCCCGGAGGAATTTATGTTCCAACTTACTGCTGATGAAAAAGATGAACTGGTGACATTTTGTCACCGGTTCAGAACAATGAAACATTCGAGCGTGATGCCTTACGCATTTACTGAACATGGGGTTGCAATGCTTGCAAGTGTTTTAAAGAGTGAAACGGCAATAAAAATAAGCATCGTTATTGTAAAGGCATTTGTCAAGCTGCGTGAAATTATCTCTATGCATAAAGAATTCGCGCATAAATTGAATCAACTTGAAAGAAAAATAGAAGGACACGATGAAGAAATCAAAACTATTTTTACAGCAATCCGGCAGTTAATGGCTTCGCCGGAACCAAAGCAGAGCAAAATTGGATTTATAAGGGAAAAAAGAGTAAAATATCAATTGGCGCGGAAAATTTTGGTGCGTGGGTAAAGAAATCATTGGAGAAAGCGAGTAGAAATGTTTATATGTTTTTCTAACACCGGCACGGTTTACTGACACTTATAAAAACGGAGTGAAAGGGGAAGGGGAAAATTATGCTTTCCGCAATAAGAGAAATCGGCAAATGGCAAATCAATAAAATCGGTAAAAAAGATTTGGATGTCCTTATCAAAGAGCCTAACTTTAAAGATGGAGGGAAAATTGTCTTCATAAAAATTGATATTGATAAGGGAATATTAGACGGTGTTGAACTTGCAGATTATGATTCATCAAAAAGCCACAAATATTTATTTAGGGGTGGTGTGTCTCAGGGTCCGAACCCAACACCTATCGCAAATATTATAAACGCAAAAAAGGGAAAAGACGAAGCAGAGACAAATAATAACCTTGAAAAACAGTTAGTTAAAACCTTTGATGGTAAAATTCTGAAATGGTTTGATAAGTATTCGGTTAGCAAAACTCTTAGCAAAGAAGAAAAAGGCTTTCTTGAAAAAATAAAAAATATCCTGTCAAAAAATAAAGAGCAGATTATCCGGAATATTCAATCCCTCACAAAAGACATATCCAAAAAAAAGGGTAAACTCCTGACTGTTAAAATCAAAGATAATGATAAATGGTTTTATATCGGTGATTTTGAAATATTTAAAAATTTACTTCAAGCAACAGAATCAGAAAAAATAACAGGAATTTCCACGAATAATAAAATCTGCTCAATATGCGCGCAACAAAAGAGTCTGGTCTCAGGAGATGTCAGCGTTTTTAAGTTTTATACTATTGATAAGCCGGGGTTTATAACAGGTGGTTTTGTTGAATCGCTTGCATGGAAAAATTTTCCTGTTTGTCCCGAATGCAAGCTTGGATTAGAAGAAGGCAGAAGATTCGTTGACTCAAATCTTAATTTTAAGTTTTATGGTTTGAATTACTCTTTGATACCGAGATTATTAATGGGTAATGAAAATATGCTTGATGAAATTATTGGTATTTTATCAGATACTACTAAAATTTCATTAAAAGAACGCGTAAAAAAAAGAATTATGAATAATGAAGATGATATTCTGGAATATTTTTCTGAAAAGAAAGATATTTTAACACTTGATTTTCTTTTTCTGCAAAAAAAACAAAGTGCAGAGAGAATTTTGCTATTGATAGAAGATGTCTTTCCCTCCAGAATCAGGAAAATCTTTAAAGCTAAAGAATATGTTGAAAATGTTTTTAATGAGGATTTCAATTTTGGAAAAATAAGAACCTTCTTTTCCAAGTCTGACGCAGGTAAAAGAGAAAGCGACTTGAATAAATACTTTCTTGAAATAGTTGACAGCGTTTTTAAAGGGAAAAAGCTTGATTCTTCATTCCTGACAAAGTTTTTTATGTCAGTGATTAGGGGGGAGTTTGTCAACGATGGCTATTTCAGTTTCAGGGTGAAGGATGCTTTGATGAATATTCTATTTTTTAAAAATCTTGGTTTAATAACCTTTGAGGAGGAAAATATGGAAGAAAGTCTGTTTAAAAATGTATTTTGTAAATATGGTAATTCATTTATAACACCTGTAAAGCGAGGCATATTTTTATTGGGAAGTCTTACTCAATTACTTCTTAATAAACAATGGAGTGACAGGTCCGCAAAACCTTTTATAAAAAAACTTAAAAGTCTAAAGATGGATGAAAAAGATATAAAAGGACTTCTGCCACAGGTTCAAAATAAACTTGAAGAATACGATTCTTTTGACAAAGGTAAAAGGATAATTGCGTCAGAGGCTTCTAAATATCTTCTTGAAGCAGGAAATAATTGGAAAATGTCGGTTGATGAAATAAATTTCTATTTTGCTTGTGGTATGAATCTGGTTGATGAAATGGCGAATATTGTTTATCCCAAAATGGAAGAAAAAAAGGAGGAAAAATAATGGCACAAGAAACCCCAACAGCAGAAAAAAAGTTAGTAAAGAATCGTTCGGAAATTTTATTTTTGTATGATATAACAGACGCAAATCCAAATGGCGATCCTTTGGATGAAAATAAACCAAGGATAGACGAAGAAACGGGAATCAATATTGTTACGGATGTAAGGTTAAAAAGGACGATTAGGGATTATTTACATGATTATAAAAAACTAGATATTTTTATAATAGAAACGAAAGATGACAAAGGAGATTTAAGAACTAAAGAAGACCGTTTAGGCGATTTTAAAACATCCGAAGATTTACTAAATAAATGTATAGATATCAGATTGTTTGGAGCCACAACGGCAGTAGAAAAGAAAACAATGGCATTAACTGGGCCTGTCCAGTTTAAATATGGCCGGTCACTTCATAAGGTTGATTCGATTTATATAAAAGGTACAACAGTTATGCCTTCTAAGGCCGACAAAAAACAGGGAACATTCACCGAAAAATATATGCTCCCATATTCTCTTATAGCATTTTATGGTATTGTAAATGAAAATGCCGCTTTGACTCAAGCATTGAAATTAACAGAAGAAGACATAATTTTGATGCTTGAAGGAATCTGGAATGGAACCAAGAATTTAATATCCGGGTCAAAATTTGGACAGATGCCAAGATTGCTTATGCAGGTTATTTATAAAAATGAAAATTTTTATATTGGAGAGTTAGAGAAAAGAATGACGCTTGTTTCAGATATTAATGGTGAACGAATTCGCAATATATCGGAAGTAAAGATTGATATTACAAATCTTGTCAAATCACTAAATGATTATAAGGGCAAGATTGAAAAAATCAAATTAAAGGTTGATGAACGGATTTCGTTTATAAAAGATAATAAAGACTGTTCTATTAAGGACGCATTAAACGGTTTAAGCATTGAAGACTTAATTTTATAAGTGGGAAGGGGAACTATGAAAGTTTTAGCCTTTAATATATGGGGTGATTATGCCCATTTCCGTAAATTCTATACTACATCGTCTCCATTAACATTTTCTTTTCCTCCGCCATCAACTATCGCAGGTATTTTGGGTGCTATTTATGGAGCAGGTAAAGAAGAATATTTAGATATATTTTCATCCCAAAGATGTCATATTGCTATAAAAATTATAAATCCAGTTAAAAAAATAAGAATGGGAATAAATCTTATAAACACAAAAGGAAATTTTTGGATTCCATATGGAAATCAATATCACGAACCGCGCACACAAATAAGAACCGAATTTGTGAAAGAACCATCCTATATGGTATATGTTAATCATCAAGATCCCAAAATATTTGATACTCTCTGCAAAAATATTAAAGAACACAAAAGTTTCTATACTGTGTCTCTTGGATTGAGTGAACTGCTGGCAGATTTTGAATATGCAGGTATTTATAATTCAGAGGAGACATTATCAAATGATGAATTAACGGAACTATGCACCCCTGTAATTATTACAAATCTGATTTCTGATGGTTTGGGAATAGAAGAAGGTAAAAAATATTTTAAAGAAAAAATGCCGATAATAATGAATCAGAAAAGAATTGTTGGAAAGTATGATGACGTAATATTTGAGCCTGAAGGTAATACTATAAAGGCAAGAGTAAAAACATATCATAAGCTCGAAAATGGAGAAAACATTGTGTTCTTCTAATCTCTATTCACACCCGGACAAACTGCTTGAAGACCATTTAATAGGTGTTTCAAGACTGGCATCCCTATTTCTTTCCGAAAAACCGCAAAATATCCGGAATGAATTAACAGATATCAGCCGAATTATAGCCTTGACCCATGACTTAGGGAAGGCATCTGGTTATTTCCAAAAATATCTATTTGCAGATGAAAAGGAAAAATATAGACTTAAAGGAAGTAAAGAAGTTAGGCACAGTTTTTTATCATCTCTATGCGTTTATTATATTACCAAAGAAATAAAACCTGAAAGCCTTTATCCTTTCTTTGCTTTTCTAACTGTCAGGAGACACCACGGAAATTTAAGGGATGTCTTAAATGAAGTATCAGATTTTGACGATAAAGATGCTGAGTTACTGCGCAAACAGCTTGAAAGCACAAATAATGATAATTTTTATGCGCTTGCTAATAAACTTCACAAAGCAGGGTTGCCGGTACTTTTAAATAAAAACAACATTGATCGATGGATTAATGACTTTGGCAAAGAAATGAAAGTTGTTAAAAAACAGATTAAAGAAATAGATGGCAATGTCAGGAGTTTTATAACCATCAATCTTCTTTATTCTCTGCTTCTTGATGCGGACAAGAGCGATGTGGTTATAAAGGATACATCAGCATTTGAACGGAAGCAAATAATTACCGGCAATTTGGTAGATAACTATAAGGCGAAAACATCATTCCCTCAATCTCCAATAAATGATATTAGAGACAAGGCATATCAAGAGGTAATGGGTAACAATATTACCACAAACAAAAAAATTTACTCTTTAAACCTTCCCACTGGTTTGGGTAAGACATTAGCAGCCTTTTCTTTTGCATTAAAACTTAAAGAGCGGTTAAAAAAAGATAACGTAAATCCAAGGATTATTTATGCTTTGCCTTTTTTAAGCATTATCGACCAAAATTCCAATGTATTTGAATCTGTGATAAAAGCAAACGACATTAAACCTGATTCTGATGTTTTTCTAAAACACCATCATCTCTCAGAAATATTTTACAAAAAAGAGGATATTGAATTTGAACCCGATGAGGCAAAGATACTCATTGAGGGATGGAATTCTGAAATAATTGTGACTACTTTTATACAGCTATTTCATACTTTGATTTCCAATAAAAACAGGAGCATCAGAAAATTTCATAGACTTGCAAATTCAATTATTATACTTGATGAAATTCAGTCTATCCCTATCAAATATTGGCTGCTTTTGAAAACTGTTTTAAAAGAACTTTCTGAGTCGTTAAATGTCTATATTATATTTGCAACAGCCACAGAACCTTTGATATTCGATAGAGAAGAAACTCAAAGTCTTGTTAATAGAGATTTTTATTTCAATTCATTAGATAGGGTTTCATTGATTTCTCATCTGTCGCGGGCAATGACATTAAACGAAATTTATGATTATTTCAAGCTAACTGATGGGAAAAGCTATCTTTTTATATTTAACACCATAGGCGCTGCAAAAGATTTTTATAATTTAATTAAAGATACGGAGATACCGAAAACATATTTATCTACTTATCTAACGCCAAAAGACCGTCTTGAGCGGATAAAGGATATTAAAAATGGTAGTTATAAGATTGTCGTATCAACACAACTTGTAGAGGCCGGCGTAGACATAGATTTTGATGTCGTTGTTAGAGATATTGCCCCCCTGGATTCAATAAATCAGGCATCGGGAAGATGCAACAGAAATGGTAATAAAAAAGGTAATGTTCATATTGTTATATTAGAAGATGCTAATGATAAAAAATACGCTTCATACATATATGACAGTGTCTTACTCGATATAACTCAAAGAATTTTATCTAATAAGGACGAAATAAAAGAAGGCGAATTTTTACAGCTAATAGAAAGCTATTATATGGAGACAAAAGAAAAAAAGACTCAAGAGGTTTCCAAAAATCTTTTAGAAGCAATTACGAAACTTAGATATGATAGTGAGGATGATAAAACCTCTATTTCAGAATTTAAACTTATTGAGGAAAGCTATCAAAAAACCGATGTTTTTATAGAATTAGATGAAGAAGCCAAAGAGGTATGGAAGCAATATGCAGGGTTAAAAAATATTGACGGTATTTTTTTAAGAAAGCAAAAATTTGATTCAATAAAAGCTGACTTTTACCAATATGTCATATCAATCCCTTCTAATGTTAAAAATATGCCGGAAATGTTTGGCGAAATCGGTTATGTAAAGCAATCTATTTTAGCAGACTATTATGATTCTGAAACAGGTTTTATAGCAAAAGATACAAAATCTGTAATTATATGGTGAAAAATGGAAATAAATGTTTTAACGCTTAATATTATTATAAATATTAATTTAAGGAAAAGTGACACTGAAAAAATAAGGGGGTATTTGGGCAATTTATTTTGGGATAATCCTTATGCTCATCAGCATAAACCTGATGGAAGTTTTATCTACCAATATCCTTGTGTTCAATATAAAGTAATAGATGGTTCATGTTTGTTGATAGGGTTCAATGAAGGATCGGGAATCATTATGAAAACATTTCATGACTTAAAATCATTAAATATTGATGGCAAATGGGAGGAAATATTAAGCAAGGGATTAGAAAGTTATACGACATCCTTTTCAATATTGTCTGAACATACATCCTATTCTTTCCTCACCCCCTGGCTCGCCCTCAACGAAGAAAACCACAAAAAATACAGGGGAATGAAAAACTGGGAAGATAAAAAAGAATTGTTAAATAAAATTTTGGTTGGCAATGTAATTTCAATGTCAAAAAGCCTTGGTTACACTGTGCCATCGCCGATTATTGCAGATATTAAAAACATAAAAGAAATTCACACCTCCCTCAAAGGCACCCCTATGCTCGGCTTTCTCGGCACGTTCTCCGTCAACTTTGAAATCCCTGATTACTGGGGAATCGGGAAGTCGGTGTCGAGAGGGTTCGGGACGGTGAAAAAAAATTTAACTCAAAACAATGTTTAATATTACCCAACAAAGCTGTTTATTTATAGAATTGTTAGGTAATTTTATTTATTGATATTTGTTACCCAACATGTTATATTATATTGAAGTTTGTTAGGTAATAGGAGGTTTTGTGAGAGGTGTCATTAAAGGCGTATTGGCGGAAGAGCTGGAAAATTCTTTAAGGATGGAGAAAGAGTATAAAAAGGCAATAAGACAATTGCCTCAAGGATGCCTTGTGGAAAAAAAGATACGAGGCCACAAATATTTTTATTTGGTAAAGCGAATTGACAGGAAAGTAAAGTATATTTATAAAGGGAAAGTTTCGGAAGAAGAAATAAAGAAATATGGAGAAAGCAAACTATTACGCGCTAAATACAGAAAACTGTTATCTCAGGTAAAAAAACAGATTAGATTTTTGAGGAGTTCTTTACGTGGAAAAGAAGCAATCTGAATTATGTCTTGAAATATTAAGGCGGTTTAATAAAGCCGGGATACTGGACGAATTTATTCTTATAGGCAGCTGGTGTATATATTTTTACAAAGAATATTTTCCCGCCATTCCATATATTGATCAACTTACTATCAGGACCAGGGATATAGATTTTTTAGTCGATAAGCCCGCAAATATAAAGCGGAAAATCGATGTGCCGGAACTTCTTAAGGATTTAGGTTACGTTACGATTTTTAGGGGCAGTAAAGGTTATATTAAACTTGACCATCCTGACTTGATTGTTGAATTTCTGGTTCCTGAAAAAGGAAAAGGGGCGGATAAACCTCATCCTTTGCCGAAATTAGGAATTAACGCGGTAGCATTGAGATTTCTTAATTTTCTGTCAGGTAACACAATTAAAGTTAAGGTGGAAGATTTCTATTTGACTTTGCCTCATCCGGCTAATTTCGCATTGCACAAGTTAATTATATTCCAGAGAAGGTTGAAGGAAGAAAAGGCTATAAAAGACAGAAATACCGCTATTGAGATTTTAAAGGCATTAATTCATAAGGGCGAATCGGGTGTTATAAAAAATGTTTTCAATACGGTTCCTTCAAAGTGGCAGAATAAGATTATTAAAGGATTGGAATCGGCTGAAGAGCTTAGTTTTTTAAAGATTTTAAAAGGTAATTAGCTCGGCAGTAGAAATAGGGATTATGATTCAGTCTCTAAATACTGGGGAATCGGCAAATCGGTGTCGAGAGGGTTCGGAACGGTGGTTAAAAATAGTGACAGTGACTCTGTCAGCGGCAGAAAAGTGCCTTAAATATAAAAAGCATTTAATATTTGTTGACAAAGTATATCGGATGATATATCATATTATTGTCCGACAAATCGGATAATACTAAGGCTATTATGAATAAAGATCAAATAATTGAATCGCTTCTATTGTGGAATTTTTGGGAGAAAGATATCGAAATCGGAATTCCCAGGAAGGAATATCTTAATCAGCTGAAAAAATATTTAGCGACTGACGAAATTGTAACCTTAACCGGCGTCAGGCGTTCAGGAAAGAGCACTATTCTATTGCAGATGCTGTCAGAATTGCTTAGAAGTAAAGTACCGAAGAAAAACACGTTATATGTTAATTTTGAGGACCCAAGATTTTATGGTTCATTGAAAATCGGCTTGCTTGATGATATATGGCACGCGTATAAAGATTATTTAAAACCTGATGGGAAAATTTATTTAGTCCTGGATGAGATACAAAAAATAGAGGGATGGGAGCATTGGGTGCGTTCCGCGTATGATAGAAAAGAAAATGTAAAAATATTTGTAACGGGATCAAATACAGAGCTTTTGTCGTCCGAGTTTTCGACTTTGCTGACAGGGAGACATCTGGAAATGTCGGTAATGCCGTTGAATTTTAAAGAATTCTTGAATTTTAAGGGCATTGAAATCGGCAGTGACGACCTGTGGCTGTTAAAAAACAAAAATATATTAAAAAAGTATTTGCAAGACTATTTAAAAATCGGCGGTTTCCCGAAAATTGTCCTTACGCGGGACGAATTGATCAGGATGGAACTTTTAAGCCAGTATTTTAATGATATCTTATCAAAAGATGTTGCAGAAAGACATAAGATAAAAGAAGTGGTTCTGTTGAAATCCTCAAATAGAAATAAATCAAGAGGCCGAGTTGGAGGCCTCGATGAATATTGTAAATTATACCGAGCAATAAAACTTCGTGAATTCGGAGTTTTATTAAGCGAGCTAAGACA
>JBFMCF010000007.1 GCA_040754625.1 bacterium
GCGAAATTGGGAATAAAGATACCCAACCGTCCGGTTTATATACAAAATGTAGTGCAGAATTTGGGGGTATAAAATCCGTAACCCCTTGATAAATAAGGATTTCGTTTTTAAAACTGCGGAACTTGGGATAGCGCTGTGGTACTATTGATCTGTTAAACAAATTTTTTTTATTGATTTTTGATCTGGATTGTTTTTCCGCAAACCCTGCATATAAGGTGGGAAGCCTTAAAGGCCGGAGACAACTGTTGTATCGCTCCGCATGAACACGTGAAGGTTTCCCATTGTGTTCCCTGTCTCACATATACATTCGAGCCTGTTACTGCGCCTGCCGCACCTGCCGGTTTATTTTTATCCTTCTCGGAAGGGACATCCAGCTCCCTGCTGCATTTCGGGCAGGTTATCTTATTTTTGTTAAAATGAGGCGGGACCTTAATTTTTAAACCGCAAAGGCATGTTAAAAACGCATATTTATTTACCGCCATCATTAAATCACCCAGGTTCCTAATTTCCTGCTTTTTGTCAGGGGCCTGTTTTGGTTCAGCGGAAGCCGTCCGTATAGGTATTGTTTCTTCTTTTAACGATGATAACGGTATGATTTTTGACGTTTTTTTCTTAACATCAGAAAAGGCTTTTTGATAGTGCAGGTAACTTGCGCCGTACATCATATTTCGCAAAATATGTATCCTCTCTGAAATCGGGGGGTGTGTGCTTGACAGATCCGATATTTTTAACCCGTTTTTCTCCATCGGGTTTATTATATACATCGGCGCGGTAACACTATTGACATACTCGAGGTTAAAATTCCCGGACGAGATTTTCTCCAGGGCCGAAGCCAGCCCTTCCGGGTACCTTGTTAACCTTACCGCAGAAGCGTCGGCAAGATACTCTCTTTTTCTTGATATCGCAAAATATAAAATCCTTGCCAATATCGGTGCCAATATGGCAAATAGAATCGCGATAAATATAACAGCAGCCTGCCCCCCGCCTTTTCCGCTTGACCGGTATCTTCTTGATGACCTTGGGACATGAATTATCCCGCGTAAAAATGTTTGAGATATAAGAGTTATACTTCCAAGCATTATTCCGGCAAAAGTTACAAATAAAACATCCCTATTAACAATATGTGACATTTCATGCGCTACAACCCCCTGCAATTCGTCCCTGTTTAACATATTAAGTATCCCGGCTGTTACGGCAATTGAACTTTTTTCAGGTTTTGTGCCTGTCGCAAAAGCGTTAGGGGCGGGGTCATCTATTATGTAAATCCTTGGCATGTGCGGGAAATTTGCCGCGATCTTCATCTCCTCAACAATATTAAAAAGCTGGGGATGGACATCATAAGAAACTTCTTTTGCGTTACTTGTAGTCAAAGCGATATAATCTCCTGAAAAATAACTTACGAGGGACAGTGCCGCCCATACCGCCAGCGCAAAAAAAATACCCGCAATGCCGCCATCAGGCGAAAAAACCAGGCCGATGAAATAACCCAGTAAAATAAGGCAAACCCCCATAGCGATAAAAAGTATTAAAGATTTTTTTTTGTTTGCTTCTATTATTTCCCACATATTTTCCAGTAAAACGTTGTTCGTGAATCGGTTTCCGTGCCACAGGCCGGGATTTATGAAAACTTTACTTTTGGCGCTTCTTTTGATCCTTCTTCAGCTTCAAAAAATTCTTCATTTTTAAAATTAAACATATCCGCGATTATATTGGAAGGAAACATCTGGATCTTATTATTCAAAAACAGCACCTGATCATTATAACTCTGCCTGGCGAACGCGATTTTATTTTCTGTGGATGTTAATTCCTCCTGGAGCGCCAGGAAATTCTGGTTTGCCTTAAGTTCGGGATAATTTTCAACGACAAGCAAAAATTTGCTCAGGGCGTCTCCCAACGCTGTTTCAGCCTTGGATATGGCCCCTACGCCGCCGCTTTGCGCGTTCATAGCCGCGCTTCTCGCTTTTGTGATGTTTTCAAGCGTATCTCTTTCGTGCGCCATATACCCTTTCGCGGTTTCTACCAAATTCGGTATAAGGTCATACCTTCTTTTCAACTGGACATCAATCTGTGACCATGCGTTTTTCACCTGGTTCTTTAATGTCACAAGAGAATTATAAATCCCGGCAAAAAACATTAAAATCAAAGCGATAACTCCCAGAAATATCAGAAATCCTATCATTTCATGTCCTCCTTTTTATTTATTTGTTTGTCCCCGCAAACATTTCTTTAAGTAAATTTATTATTTTATTATCTTTACCCGTACCCCCTATTTTTAAAACCTCATTTAATTCTCCTTTATCAAACCAAATACCGTCATTTTTTACACATTTATCAAGGCGTATTTTTTTTTCTTCATTCCCGTATAAAACTTTCTTCATTTTTTTTAAGCATATAGGGCAATTTATGCTTTTTTCTTTTGTTACTTCGCATGTCTCAAACAATGTCAGCAGGCACTCCTTTTCTGAAGACGTCCCCATTAACAGTTCCAGCTCGCCCGCATCAAGCCATATCCCGCCGCAGGAAAAACAGTGGTCTACTTCCACATCTTCAAGTTCTAATATGACCATCGGATTTTTACAGGAAGGGCAGTTCATTTATTACTCCAAAAAAAAGTTATGGATTTTAACAGATATATTATCGGACAAACCCTGGAAGATGTAAATATTATATTTATGTTGGCAAATTAAAAATATTAATTAACCTAAGTTGACTAAATCTTGATCCTTTAATGTCCCCGCGATTAATGCGGCACCCAGGGCGCCTGTAAGCTGAGGGTCAAAATCAAATATTGCGAATTTACAACCTAATTCGTTTTCGAGCGCCGCTCTCATTGCCTGATTTTTAGCCACACCGCCGGCAAAGGCAATCTCCGGTTTTATCTTTAACCCTTTTGACATATTCACTATCCGTTTTGCCATTGTTTCTATCAACCCGGCAACAATGTCCTTCCTTTCATGTTTTTCGGAAAGTAATGAGATTATTTCTGTCTCGGCGAAAACCGTGCAGGTCGAATTTATTATACAAGGCGATTTTGATTGAAAATAAAGACCGGATAAATCATGCAGTTTTATGCCCAGGGCATGAGCGGTAACCTCAAAAAATTTTCCTGTTCCGGCGGAACATTTGTCATTCATGACAAAATCCCGGACGTTCCCTTTTTCATCTAATTTTATTATTTTGCTGTCCTGTCCGCCGATATCGATAATGGTTTGAACAGAAGGGATTAAGCTGTAAATACCTTTTGCATGGCAGGTTATTTCAGTAATGGTTTTATCGGCAAAAGGCACTGTTACACGGCCGTATCCGGTTGCGATAATGCAATTTATTTCTTCTTTTTTCAAACAAGAAATTTTTAGCAGTTTTTGGAGCACCATTTTTCCGCGGTCTGCTTCTTTGAATGCCGTATGAAAAATAGTTTGGGCAATGGTCTTGCCGTTTTTTAGAACAATTCCCTTGCTTGTATTTGACCCGATATCAATTCCGATTGTAATCATCTGAAAAAGCCTCAATTCTCTTTTTGGTAACTTCTTTTCCAAGAAGGAAGATAGTTTCGAAAAGCCCGGGTGCGACAGTTTTTCCCGTAAGGATGATCCTTAATGCCTGGATGGTTTCTTTAGGTTTGATGTTATTTTTTTCGGATATTGCCCTGATAGTTTTCTCAATAGTTTCAATGTTGAAAGGTTCCAATTGTAAAAGCGCGCCTTTTATTTCAGGAATGATCATAAGCGCGTTTTTTAATTTATCCAGAGCCTTTAGCATATCTTCAGAATATTCGATTTTTTCTTTAAAAAAGAAATCCGTATAAGGGACAATATCGCTTAATAATTTTAACCTGTCACCGACAATTTCAACAATTTTTTGGATCTTCACTTCTTCCACTTCTTCAGATAATAAACCTGCTTTTTGGAGAAACGGAATAACTTTTTTTGTCCGCTTATCCAGAGGCAAATTTTTAATATATTCACCATTTAACCATATAAGTTTTTCAGTGTTAAAAACCGCGGCGTTTTTTCCGATGCGTTCCAGCGAGAATTTCTCGATCAGTTCTTCGCGGGAGAAAATTTCCTGTTTTTCATCAAAGGACCACCCAAGCCTCGCGAGAAAATTTATCAGCGCGTCCGGCAGGTATCCTTTTTCGGCGTATTCATCAACCGCCGTTGCCCCGTGCCTTTTTGATAAACGGGTATGGTCAGAGCCGAGTATCATCGGCAGATGCCCGAATTGAGGAAGCGGCTCGTTTAAAGCCTTATAAAGCAAAATTTGCCTGGGGGTATTTGAAATATGGTCATCCCCGCGAAGGACGTGCGTGATTTTCATTGTGATATCGTCTATGACAACAGCGAAATTATATGTCGGAATCTGGTCATTGGATTTTAGTATTACAAAATCATCCAGATCATCGTTTTTGAAGCTAATTTCTCCGCGGATAATATCTATAAAAGAAGTATCTCCTGAAGGGATTTTAAACCTTATCGCGGGTGTCCGGCCGTTTTTTCGAAGTTCGTCCTTCTTTTCTCTGCTGAGTGAAAGGCACCTGCGGTCATAAACAAAGGGAACGCCTTTTTTTTGAGCCTCTTCTCTTCTCGCCTGTAATTCTTCAGCTTTACAGAAGCAAAAATAAGCCTTTTCTTCACCGAGCAGTTTATCAATGAACTTCGCGTAAATGTCTTTTCGTTCAAATTGATAATACGGCCCGTAATCGCCGCCAACCTCGGGACCCTCGTCCCAGTCAAGGCCCAGAAATTTCATAGCGTCAATAATTTCTTTGGCGGAGGCCTCGGAAGACCGCGCCACATCGGTATCTTCTATCCTTAAAATAAATTTGCCGCCCGTGTGCCTCGCGAAAAGCCAGTTAAAAAGGGCAGTGCGGGCTCCACCCAGATGCAAATGCCCTGTCGGGCTTGGCGCGAACCGGACTCGAATGTTATTCATTTTTATTCCTTTTTAAAATATTAGTTATTATACATAAGCCAGACAAAATTGCAAGAATAAACAATCTATATTCCTTATAAAACATAATAGTTGTACAACAAATATGTTTTATATTTTAAAGACGGCTTATGTATATAATTCGCTTTTATGATTTATTATTACTCTTTAGTAAAAATTAGATTAGAATTAATGAGAATTATTTTGAAATATTAATAGGAAAAAACATGAAAAGAGAGATAGTACCTGTCAAGGTAAATACTTTCGATGACAAAACATTATTTAGAGAAATCCGCGAATTAATTCTTTCAGCTAGAAAAACTGTTGTCAGAAATGTTGATACAATATAGTGCTCTGTTACATAAATTTTGATGAGATAGAATGCCCAGATTTGAGACAATTTCAACGAACGACGACGCAGGTGTATCCTCTGTGATACACAAAGGAGGAGAGAGGCAGAAATTGGCCGAAGATGGGCATTCCCGAAGGGCAGGGCTCTTTTGTCCTGCTTCTGCGTTGCTCGTCGCTTACATACCGCAGAGGGTATGCAACGCTCCTCACGCCTTGAATCAGGACAAAATAGCCTCTGCTATCTCATCAAAATTTATGTAACAGAGCACTTTGTAATTACTAATTTTGAGATTGGACGAAGAATTATTAATTACGAACAGGGATGAAAATTTCGCGCTGAATATGGTGAAAAAATGTTGATGGGGCTTACGGAGAATTTAACACAAGAATTTGAACGCGGTTTTTCTTTATCAAACCCGAAACTAATGCGCCAGTTTTTTCTTATGAATTGAAGTCAGACTGGTCAGACAGTGTCTGTCCTATATTGTAATTACTCTGAATGCTGCGAAAGGTGATGGCCAATTTGCACAAACATATGAAAAAAATATCAAAGAGATAAAAAAATTGGGGATTTTTTCTGAATAAATAGATAAATAAAAAATATTTATAGAAAAATAGGTTTAAAACAAAAACAATTATGTCTTGCAATTTAGTTAAAACTAAATTATAATACATAATATGGATTTATATAACTCATTACAATTAAGGGAAATATTTCATATCGAGTTTTTAAGATGGCTGGCGAGAAAGGTAAAACCGGATAATTATGTCTTAAAAGGCGGTGTGAACCTGCGTTTTTTCTTCAAAAGTTTCCGTTATTCCGAGGATATGGATATAGATGTTTTTCGGATAAGGGTGGATACTTTAAAAGACATTGTTTTGAAGATATTAAGCGCGCCTTCTTTTAACGATAGTTTGAGGACATTCGGTTGCGAACGGATTATTCCTCCTGATATTGCCAAAGCTAAGCAAACAGAGACAACCCAGCGGTTTAAGGTGCATTTAATAAATTCAGAGGGCATAGACCTTTTTACAAAAATTGAATTTTCCCGGAGAGGATTTAAAGGAGAAATTGTTTCTGAGCCGGTTTCGGATATTGTCCTGCGCGAGTATAAAATACCGCCTTTAATGGTTTCGCACTATGATATTTCATCCACAATCCTGCAGAAAGTTGAGGTGCTTGCCTTGCGGTCTGTAATCCAGGCAAGGGATATTTTTGACCTTTATATTTTAAGCCCCCAGCATAATAAAAATATTGATATTTCTAAAAACTTAAAGCAATTCAATATATCTTTATTTAAAAAGGCGCGGGAGAATATTTTTGCAATTGATTTCTCCCAATTTCGTGATACTGTTATTTCTTATCTATCGCCTAATGATCAGGCCGTTTATAATAAAACAACTTCATGGGATGAGATTAGGTTAAATGTGGAAAATTTCATTGAGGAGTTAGAAAAAAAATGTCAGTTCTTACAGCCATCAAACAATTAAACCGTCCGGTATTTACCACAAGAGAATTGGCCGCGCATTATAAGGGAACACTCTCAAATACCACGCAGACCTTGAATCATCTCGAAAAAAAAGGTGTAGTTTTAAAAATAAAAAGAGGCGTTTGGGGGCTGAATATCGGGAGTGAAAGGCTGTCACCGTATATGGTAATCCCTTTTTTGTCAGTTGTGCAGCGGCTGTATGTTTCCTTTATAACCGCCCTGCATCTTTATGATATTATCGAGCAGATTCCGCAGGCAATAACTCTGGCATCGACCTCGCATACAAAAACAATCAAGACAAAACTGGGTACATTTTTTATTCATAGAATATCCCCGTCTTTTTTTAAAGGATTCGATTGGTATAAAAACGGCGGAAAATTTCTAATAGCGGAGCCGGAGAAGGCGCTTATTGATTGCCTGTACGTCTCCAGCCGCAGAAAAAACCAATTCGGATATTTCCCGGAGCTTCATTTCCCAAAATCATTTAATTTTAAAAAGGCTGAAAAATGGGCGAATGAAATACCTGATTCTAGAATCCGGAAGTATGTTTTGGGGAGATTGAAAGAGTTAACTAAAGATAAGGATAGACAAAAATGGAAAACACAATTGAAGTAACCGTAGATAAAAGCCATATAATTACTATCGGGGAGCGGCTTTACGGTGAATCCATAGAACTTGTCCGGGAGCTTATTAATAACGCCTATGACGCGGACGCGGCTTGTGTTAAGGTTACGATAACAGATGATGAAATAGTCGTGGAGGATGATGGTTTGGGAATGGATATTAACGGCCTGAAGCAGTATTTTAATATAGGGTCCTGCTTAAAAAAACAACATCCGAAATCGCCAAAATTTGGAAGGAATAGGATTGGTGAGTTTGGCATAGGAAAGTTTGCCTCTCTTTCAGCCTGTTCATGTTTTGAAGTATGGACAAAAAAGGGAGATTTTCAGGCAAGGGTTATATTTGATAAAAGAGAATGGGAAAAATCAAAAGACAGATGGCATATACCGTTAGAAATCGAAGAAGTTGACCATCGTTTAAAAGACGGAACAAGAGTTACATTGAAAGGCGTGATTAAAAAATTTAATATCTCTGATGTGGAAAAACGGATTATTGAATCCGTACCTATAAAAGTTTCTGATTTTGCGGTTTACTTAAATGATCACAAGATAAATCCCAAATTTATCGCGGGCCATAAAATACCTTTTTTAGAGGGAACAGATTATGGTATTGTCTATGGCGAGATAGTAATAACTTCCCAGTCAGGACAGGATATATCTGATGCCGGGATATCCTGTAAGGTTAAACAGGTTACAATTACAAAGGATTTCTTTAATCTTGAAAAATATATTAAAAATATCGCTCGCATTAGCGGCGAGGTTAACGCGGATTTTTTGCCCATCACAAGCGACCGGACCGGTTTCATCAAAGATACTCCGCAATACAAAAAATTTTTAGAGGTGATGGAACAGATTATTGAGAGAATTAAGCCTGTTTTAGACGGCCTGTCGGATTCCAAAGATAATAGACGTGTAAAAAAGTCACTCAGCGAGGTTTTAGATAAGATAAAGAACGCGCTTATTCTTAATCCTGATTATTGTCCCGAAGGTTTAATCCCGGTTGGAGAAGCAGTGCCGGGCGCCGGCGGCCAGCCTGGGTATATTCCGCAAAGTAAAGATAACGCGGCTTCAAAAAGCGAAGAACAAAAAATAGAAAAAGAGGCGAAGAAAAAACGAAAAAGAAAACCGCAGGTTAAAAGATTAACTCCGACAGCAGTAGTCAAAAAGTTAAAATTAGGACAGCAGGGAATAAGCTGCTGTATTGACCATTTTGGCTCGGACGGCCCCGAGTGTTTTACAGAAGGGACGATTATTTATATAAATCGCGACCATCCATTATATCAAAAAGAGGCTCAGAGAAAAGAGACTTATATCCTGCATACAGCCCGGTTACTTACCCAGGAAATATGCCTTATGAAAGAGCCTCGAAATCCAAGGCAGGCATTTCAAAGACAGAGTAAGCTCCTCCGGGATGCTTTAATTGAGACAGAGAAAAAGGAATAGATGACACTACACAATAAACATATACAAATGGAAGTTTTGACACGAAAGGCCCTGAAACAGATAGCCGGTGAACGGTCCTTCGGACGCGGTGAAGACTACTTTTCCAATGGACAGGTCTATGCCATGGTTGAATATGAAGGGAAAATCACAGCCAAAGTACGCGGCACTAGTGAATATCGGGTAAAACTATGGGTGGCAGATAAGGAATTAAATTATTCATGTAATTGTCCTGTTGGTGCGGGCGGTGAGTTTTGCAAACACTGTGTTGCGATTGGTTTAGCATATTTAGACCAACAGAAAAACGGCGGAGCAGTATTACAAAAATCAAAAAAGCCTTCAGTGACAATGGATGATATCAGGAATTATCTCGAGACCCGGGATAAAAAAACGCTTTTGGATATGCTTATGAAACAAGTGTTTGACGACGATAGATTACGTGAACAGCTTCTGATGAAGGCGGCAAAGAAAGGGAATAAAGGCATTGACCTTGCCGCATTCCGGGCAGTCATTAATAGCGCTGTGCGCGTAGACGATTTTGTAGACTATAACTCGGTTTATAATTATACCAATGGCATAGATAATGTTGTAGATTCAATAGAGGATCTTTTAAAAGAAGGATATGTTTCAGAAGTTATAGAACTGTCTGAATACGCGCTTGAATCAGTTGAAGAAGCAATGAGCTTCGTTGATGATTCAGATGGTAACATGGGTGATATTCTTGGAAAACTGCAGGAAATCCATCATTCTGCTTGTAAAAAAGCCAAACCGGATCCGGAAATCATGGCAAAAAAGCTTTTCGAGTGGGAGCTTCGGGCCGAATATGATGTTTTTTATGGCGCTGTATCAACCTACGCGGATGTTCTGGGTGAAAAGGGGCTGGCTGTTTATCGTAAGCTTGCTGAGGACGAATGGGCGAAGATTCCACCACTGCGCCCTAATGAGGAGGACCCGGAAAAGTATGGCCGGCGCTTTCGTATTACGAGCATTATGGAGGCCTTGGCAAAAGAATCCGGGGATCTTGAAGCGCTGGTCAAAATCAAGAGCAAAGATTTATCTGATGCATACTCTTTCCTTCAGATTGCTGAGCTTTATAAAAAAGCCCGGAAGTATGATCTGGCGCTGGAGTGGGCCGAAAGAGGCGTAAAAGCGTTCCCAAATCGAACAGATTCAAGACTGCGCGGGTTTCTCGCGGAAGAATATCATCGGCGAAAACGCCATGATGATGCAATGGCGCTTATCTGGGTTGAATTTACAAATTCGCCTTACCTGGAACAATATAAAAATCTGAAGGTACACTCTGAACGTATCAACAAATGGCTAATATGGAGAGAAAAGGCTCTTGCTTGCCTTCAGGAAAAAATCACTAAAACAAAACGTGAAGAAACAAAAAATCAACGGCGTTTGTGGCCAGAGACAGATAATTCGGAACTTGTGAAAATATTTTTATGGGAGAAAGATATTGAATCGGCATGGAGAAAGGCAAAAGAAGGAGGCTGTGCAAACAGCCTCTGGTTGATACTCGCTGTCGAAAGAGAGAAAGGCCATCCTGAAGATTCCCTGGTTATTTACCGGCAGCAGATAGAACCGGCGCTCAGCCGGAAGGACAATGAAGCATACAAGGAAACAATAAACTTTCTACGCAAGATTCGTTCTCTCTTGATTCGCCTTGGCAGGAAGACAGAGTTTAAACAATACGTCGAGTCGATTCGCACAGCACATAAACCCAAGAGAAACTTCATGAAATTGCTCGAGAAAGAAAATTGGTTATAATAACTCAGCCAAAAAAATTGCTCCAAGCGCCGAAATAGGAGGCAGTTATTTGAGTGGTAATTATCTATTTAGTTGATAAGGTTAGGCAGCTTGTTCAATTCCATAGTGAGGTTTTTTTAGGACATTGACCTCATGTTTAATCCGATCTGCTATTTTAATCCCTGCTGTTTCAAGGTCATAACGGGCCTGGAGCCGTAACCATATAAGAGCGCTTGTACTAAAGTACCGGGCTAACCTCATAGCTGTGTCTACAGTAATCGAACGCTTTCGATGTACAATTTGACTAATTCTTAATGCGGACACACCTATGTCTTTGGCTACACGATATTGGCTTAAACCCAAAGGTTTCATAAAATCTTCCAACAAGATTTCTCCCGGATGTACAGGCGGTAATGTTTTCATATTCATCCTTTCGTTTGAGGTTATTAGTGGTAGTCAATAATTTTTACATCTTTTGCCTTGTTGTTTACCCACAAAACTTTTATAAGTTAATATAGCATGTGTTACAGTGGCAAGTGCCTCTATTTCTTTCATGTTTTTTTCTTCGACTTGTTAATTAGTTTAAAAATTATTTTTATTGTAGTATAATTTCTTTTAATTAAAACATTATATACTTTGAAAATATTGTAGTCAAGCTGAATGGGTAAACAGTAAAAATCTGGCAATAAAAGAAACAACATGAAAAAATGGAACAAATAACCAGTGAGTACCGTAAATTCATAATAAACAGGTATAAAGATATTCCCTGTTTAGATGAAACTGTATGTCTTACTATGAAAAATTACATCCCGCTTCAGTTGGGTGAGGTGAAGAGGGAAGAAATATCTATTGAGAGAAGAATATCGGAATCTGAAAAATCAATAAGTGATTGCATAGATTTCAGGGTATGGCGGGAAGAACACTCGGCTCAGGAGAAATATTCACTTACTCCGGTAGATGTCTGGAGGGCGCTCGCTACTAGAAAAGTTGTTGTAAAAGGAGACCCTGGGTCAGGGAAGACTACACTGGCTCATTATATAGCCTATAGTTTATGCGCCCAAACAGAGGGCGGTCTCAAACAGCAAAAAAATATCGGGTCTGTTCCTGCAGATTTAATTCCTCTGGTTATAGACTTGAAGGATTGGGCCAGCAGGAGAACTAATGGATACGTCATCTCTCTTTCAGAATATTTTATAAATAGCCTTAACAATAGCGGATTTGAGGAAGAAGAAATTAAACCTATGATAGATGAATGGCTTAAGGAAAACAAGTGTATCTTACTTTGTGACGGTTTAGATGAAGTAACAGAGGATAGAGACCTTCTAATAGAGTCCCTGCAAAATCTTGCAAGCGGTAAATACAGAGATTGCCATATTATTGTAACAACCCGGATTGCAGCTTATCAGAATGAACTTAATGGCTGGAAGCATTATGAGATAATGCCTTTAAAAGAAGATAATATCAGGCAATATTCTAACGATTACCTGAAAGATAAATCCAACTCCTTTCTTTCCGCCTTAAAAAATACACCACAAATTGAGCCGCTTTCCAAAAATCCTTTGCTTCTCCAGATACTCTGTTTTGTATTTAAGAACCAAAAACTTGCGCTTCCGGCCCATAGGGCTGAATTTTACAGACAGGCTGTTGAGGAAATGCTGGATTTGAAAGAACCCCGGATACCTTTTTCAATAAAAGAGAATGTTTTACAGGAAATAGCCATTCATCTGCTTGAGGGGAAAGAGATATTTGAAGAAGATAAGTTAAGAGAAATTATAAAAAAATTTCTCGAAAGTAAAAAAGAGGATTATAAAGCAGATGATATATTAAAGGAGATTATTGAAAAGAGCGGGCTTTTATGCCGGTTAAGTGACCGGCGGTATATTTCCCTGCATCTTACATTTCAGGAATACTTATCCGCCTGCTATATTATTAGGAAAGAGAAAGTCCCTGCTGAGTTTCTTAAGCCGGTTCTTTTTAATCCCCGGTTTCGCGAGGTAATAGGATTAACTGCCGGTTTACTTCCTAAAGAAAAAGCTTATGAATTAATTCAATTTATATTAAAACAAAAACCGCTTTGCTATGATGTCCTGCATCAGCCGCTTCTTCTTTCTGGTTTTTGTATTTCTCGAATTAAAGAGGATAAAATAGATTCTTTTGAAAGAGAAATAATAGATAGGCTTTGGAAATTATGGAAAGAAACAGGATTTACTTTCCTTCGAAACGAAATTAATAAGATTTTTTCAGGGATGGCTGGTCAGGGAAAGATAGTGTTGATAACTGAAAAATTATTGAATACACTAAAGAATAAGAAGGAAAATTCGGATGTACGTTATTGGTCAACCGAAGCCTTAGGTAATTTAGGCCGAGCAGATAATAAGATAATAGAAGCACTTCTTGATGCGCTGAAGGATAAAGATGAAGATTTGGATGTGCGTGGTTCATCAGCCGAAGCCTTAGGTAGATTAGGTCGGGTAGATGACAGGGTAATAGAGTTACTTCTTGATACACTGAAGGATGGGGCTGAACATTTGGATGTGCGTGATTCATCAGCCGAAGCCTTAGGTAGATTAGGCTGGGCAGATGATAGAGTTATAAAAATACTTCTTAATGTACTGAAGAATAGGAGTCCATTTTTGGATTTATTATTGGTTCGTGCCTTAGGTAATTTAGTCCGAGCAGATGATAGAGTTATAAAAGCACTTCTTGATATACTAAAGGATAAAAAGGAAGATTCACTTGTGCGTAGTTTCTCAGCCGAAGCCTTAAGCAAATTAGGCCGGTCAGATAATGGGGTAATAGAAGTTCTTCTTGATGTGCTGAAGGATAAGGATGAAGATTCAGATGTGCGTAGTTTCTCAGCCGAAGCCTTAAGTAAATTAGGCCGGTCAGATAATGGGGTAATAGAAGTTCTTCTTGATGTGCTGAAGGATAAGGATGAAGATTTTCATGCGCGTGGTTCATCAGCAGAAGCCTTAAGTGAATTAGGCTGGTCAGACGATAGGATTATAAAAGAACTTCTTGATGTGCTGAAGCATAAGAAGGGAAATCGGCGTGTGCGTGGTTCATCAGCCTATGCCTTAGGTAATTTAGGTCAAGTAGATGAAAGAGTTATAAAAGCACTTCTTGATGTCCTGAAGGATAAGAAGGAATATCGGGATGTGCGTCGTTTTTCAACCGAAGCCTTAGGTAACTTAGACCGAGCAGATGATAGGGTGATAAAAGCACTTCTTAATGCCCTGAAGGATGAAGATTTAGATGTGTGTTGGGTATCAGCCGAAGCCTTAGGTAAATTAGGCCGGGCAGATAATAGGGTCATAGAAGCATTTCTTGATGTGCTGAAGGATAAGGATGCAGGTTCGGATATGCGTGAATCATCAGCCGAAGCCTTAGGTAAATTAGGCCAAGCAGATGATAAGGTAATAGGAACACTTCTTAATGCGTTAAAAGAAAAAGGGTCGAGTGATATCTATTTAGCCCTCCAGAGATTAGTAGAAAAGCGAGCAAGGCAGACACATATTACTCTTTCCACAGAAGAAAAGGAAACCGGAAAGAAGGAAGATAATATTAATAAAGATGCAGAACGTTTGCTGAAATTTATACAAGGATTCAAAAAGCCTCCGGAAGAACAATCTGCAGGGACACATAACGACCCGCAGAATCAGAGAATTATAGGATTTCTTGAGAATGAGTTTACCAACACGGGGAAGCCCTTAAAAATTCTTGATTATGGCTGCGGCAAAGGATCACTTATTACCGAGTTGAAAAATTTAAAACAGTTTAAAACCGGTTCACATCAGTATATTGGAATAAATTATAAAACAGTTGAAGAGGTTAAAAAATATGCTCAAAAATGCGGGCTTCATAATCATAGCTTTTATACTACTGAAGAATTTGAGAAACTTAACGAACCATTGAACTCTGACCTTATAGTTATACGAAATGTAACGCATGAAATCCCTTTCAGCGAATTAGGCAGAAGATTTTACTATGTACTAAAATCACTTAAAACAGGCGGTAAATTATTTCTTCTTGATATGTGCATACTCCCCGAAGGCGAAGCAAAAAGTGTTACCTGGGAAGAAGAAGATTTCACTGATTTCTTTAATCATAAAAGCCTGAAGGCAGAGCCGAATACATATCAATCTAAAAGCGGTTTACCTCTGATTGCGGTAACCATTACCAAAAACTCTGATAATATACCTTCGGAGAAGAGTCTTTCTGATAAAGCTGTAATGCTTTTTGAACAGAAAAAAGATAGAACCAAAAAGGCATTGGAGTTATATAAAAATGGTAAAGCCGAAATAACTGAATTTCAATACGCGCATTTATTATCTCAATTTGAACATATCCAAAGCCAGTTGGATGAGATTAAGAAAAACTAAGTGATTTTATTTATTATACAAAAATCGTCTTATTAATATTTTGCAGATACCGTCTGCGAAATTGATTAAAGGACAAAAAAAGTCAGACTAAGCCAGGATACAAAAACATATTTTTAGAAATTGCCCAGATGGTATCTGGGGAATTCGTTTCATCTCAAACTCTATGCTATAATTATTAAATCAAACATCCGATAGGAGAAATATGGAGCAAAATTCTTTATATACGATTGGATATGAAGGCAAAAGCATTGATGGTTTTATAAACCACCTCAAGCAATCGGGAATATCAACACTTGTTGATGTCCGGGAAATTCCTATCAGCAGGAAAAAAGGATTTTCTAAGACTATTCTTTCTCAACATCTGAAAGAACACAATATTGGATATTTACATTTTAAGGAATTAGGCAGCCCCAGGGAATTGAGAAAGAAAGTTTATGTGGACAATGATTATGAATATTTCTTTAAGGAATATTCAAAATATGTGAAAACCCGGTTAAATATTATAGAAGAACTGTATGGGATTATTACATCTGAAATATGTTGTCTCATGTGCTTTGAGAAAGAACCGCAATACTGTCATCGAAGCATTGTCGCGGAAGAAATAAAAAATAGAGACGGCAACGGGCTTAAAATTAATCATCTAAAAGAAATGAATTATGTTTGATGAAATAAAAAGAGTTTTGATAACCATAAAAGCTTATCCAAATCCCAGTAAAAAATATGGGGAAACTGTGTGTGTCGCCGGAGTCGATATTGATACTCATAAATGGATAAGACTTTACCCTATCCCTTTCAGGGATTTAGATGAAAATAAGAAATTTAAAAAATATAATATTATTGAGGTGAAAGTTGAAAAATCCAAAGATGACCACAGGCCGGAAAGCTTCAAAATAGATACTGATAGCATAAAGATATTAAATCATTTTGATACTGTTAAAGATAAAAAATGGAATCAAAGGAAAGAAATAGTTTTTTCCCATATTGATAAATCAATGTGTGAAATATTAAAAGAAAATGAGAGTAATAAAAAATCTCTGGGTATATTTAAGCCGGCCAATATTGAGTTTTTCTGGGAGAAAGCGGCAGAAAAAGACGAGAGTGATAGAGAAGCCTGTTATGCGCAACATGATTTATTTAAAAAAGAAAAAAATGTCATTGAAAATATTCCTTTCGATTTTAGATATAAATTTAAATGTTCTGAAAAACCGGATTGTCCTGGTCATGATTATTTAATTATCGATTGGGAAATAGGGCAATCGTACAGAAGCTGGCGAAATAATTATTCTTCACAGGAATTATTGTTAGAAAAGATAAAAGAAAGATGGTATACAAGAATATGCTCTGATAAAAATGATATTTACTTTTTTGTCGGTAATATGAAAAGATTTCCGAATAATTTTATGATATTGGGAACGTTTTATCCACCTAAAATTTAGGCCAGCTTTAATTTCCTAAAAAATACTAATCCTCCTTGACTTAATCTCACTTGTCTAATATTATACATTGATAATAAAAGTATAAGAAATTTCATATTGGCAGATGTCATCTGCCAAATTGATTAAAGAGCAAAAAAGTCAGACGCTGTCTGGCTAATTGCAAAAAAAGCAGACACTGTTTGCGCAATTAACAAAATCTCAGCCATTATTTTGAAAATTTACTTTATCATGGACACATTATGACCACAGTTGTTAAAATTTATTTTAAAAAAGCTATTTTATGCGCTTTTGTTTTAGCAGTATCCGGATGCGCGACAACCGGTTATTCTTCAAAAGGGAAAGTTTATACCGGAATGGATCGAAAAACAATAACTAAAGATTCGTCAGGGGAAATAACGCAGAAAAGCGAGCCTATTACGGTTAAACCTTCTTACAACGTTTCATCTGAACGGGTTGAGAATTATCAGGAGTTTGATGATTATTCAATGAATAAGAGTTATCATTCGGGTGGTTCCTCATTGAACGGATTAGAAATTAATTTGATCAGCTCAAAACTTTCTCATTCTTTTACGACAAATTTTCAATCCTCAGATTTTCAGAATATGAACTGGAGCTCTAATCCTCAAATATCAGGATCCGGAGGAGAAATAGTATTTATTAACAGTGCCGGAAGGAATAAAGATGTTTCCTTTATTTTTGGCGGGGGTGGATTTAAGAATAAACGTGAAACAAATTCCCACAATGAAAACAATATCTATGTTATAGAAAAGCCTAAAACAACTTCTTTCTGGGCGCATATGGGAATCCGCGCGAAACCGCTTCCATTCATTTATCTGCAAGGCCTTTTGGGGGCATTTATTTTTGAAGTTAATACGGATGTGGAAACAAACGCGTCGATATATAAATATGAAGGTTTGTCCGGCGAACGGGTATTTTCTGCCATTGGGATAGGCGGGGGTTTTGAATCTCCATGGGATTATCCGGTACATTTATTTATAGGAACTCGCGCGTGGCTCCCAATATCAAATGATACCTTTTATGAAAACAGTATCGGGCAACTTAATGGCGGCATACTGTTTAATTTTTAAAAGAAAAGCCTTTTCTGGTTCAAAAGTATTTTATTTTTACTTACCTAACCTAAGTTCCGCAGTTTTAAAATCAAGCTCCTTATTTTTCAAGGGGTTGCGGGTTTTACCCCCTCAAATTCTGCACTACATTTTGTATAAAAACCGGACGATTAGGGATCTTTATTCCCAGCC
>JBFMCF010000008.1 GCA_040754625.1 bacterium
TGCTTCCAGAATGGGTTTTTACCTTCCTTATTTTTAGGTAGTGCGGTTTCACACTACTTTTTTACACGAAAAACCGCGCCAAATCAACACTTTTATTTTTAAATTCTAAAAGTGGCAAACTCGGGATCGACATGATGGAGATGGCCTCGGTTGTCGGCGCGAACATAGAATAAGGCTGCGGCGCCATGCGCTCCTTCCTGCCGCAACATTACGATTTATTTCTAAAATCCCCCTATTTCCCCCTTTGTAAAAGGGGGATTAAAGGGGGATTTTCAATTGATGCAAACTTTTCATTAATACCTACTATAGAAGCATATTGTTGGTTTGGTTTTAATAATGAGTATTTTTGTTTACGAATGCAAAATTTTTCAAACCTTCGCCCTATCCCTGTAATTCAACACACTGGCCAATGTCAGCGGGTACGGATCCTCGAAATCAATGGTGCTCCACGCGTCCATCATATATTTTTCGATATAAGCGTATGGCAGGTAACCATAACCTTTTTCGCCCCACGCGGCGGACCATGAATTTTTGAATTTAACAAGTTTTGCTGTGTCATCGTAACCGACCGCGCAAAGGGCGTGGCCGCCTAAAGACTTTTCGCCTTTTTTAGGCATCGGGACTTTTCCGGTTTTTGTTTTCATCATTCCTTCAAAAACGGAAACACCTATAATGCCCGGCCCTTTTGTGGCAAGAGCCGAACGCAGTTCAAACAGATCAAGAATACGGGCATAAGCTGTTACGCGGAATTTTTTGGCATCGGCCAACACGCCGGGTTTGGCCTTATCATCCTGGTGTGGAGCGTACGGCCAGAATTTTTCCCGGCACACACCGAGTTTTTGAAGCACCTTTACCGCCGCCCGCAATGTCGCACCTTCCTGGTCAGCGGGGATTTTGTCGATTTTCCTGGCTTCCGAATAAATAAACCGCGGAGAAAGCTCCACAAGTTTTTTGTAATCAAGCAATTCTTGATATTCCTTCATCCCGTGGGCCGCGGCAAAACCGACACAGGTGCCTTCGTCCCCCTGATCCGCCACAGGCGACATTTTAGAGGTATAATCGGTTTTCTTTGGAAGTTTAACAACCGGCAAATACGCCCTCATTAAATAATCACGCTCGTCAAATTTGTCTCTGATACATCCGAGTTTGTTCATAAACCTCCTTTAAACTAGAGCGCAGGACTAAGAATACAAACTAAGAAATATAAATCATAGATTCAAAAACTGGAAATTAAGCACCTGATTTACATAGAGAGCCTGTCAGCAAACGGCCTCTCTTTTCAATATCCCCTCGTTTAATATCGTTATTTTTCCTTCTTCAATGTTAATACAGCCTCTTTTCTTGAATTCAGCAAGTATCCTGTTAGCTGTTTCTCTCGTTATGCCCGCCATATCCGCCAATTCCTGCTGGCATATTTTCACGCCAAACGCAATACTGTTTTCCTGCGCGATGCCTTTTTCCGAAGCAATGTCCAACAACACCTTTGCCACCTTTCCGTACGCGTCCGCGAATCTTAAATTACTTATTCTCTCATCCGTTTTTCTTATTCTTTTGCTTAAGATAGCCAGCATATTTAAGGCTATCTGCGGAAATTTCCTTATCATGTCTATCAAATGGTCTCTTTCAATAATAAGCGCCGTAGACTTTTCAAGCGCCGTGACTGTCGCCGACCTGTGTTCACCGTCAAGAAGAGACATTTCGCCGAAAAAATCATAAGGATAGATTATCTTTAATATATCCTCGTGGCCTTTCCTGTCGCTGATCGATATCTTTACCGAACCTGACTTTAAGATAAACATTACGCACCCTGTATCATCAACATGAAAGATTACCTCACCGCTTTTATATGTTGCTTCCCGCGTGATTTCATGCAATTTATCAAGATCCTTGTCAGACAGATCAGAAAATATCGGTATTTTTTTCAGAAATATTTTATTCTGCATGGTTATCGCATCGATTTATTAAAATAGCGCGGCTCTATTAAAAATTAAAATAACAGAGCACTATTACATTGGCAAATTAATTTTTGATAAAACTTATATTAAGAGTTATGGTGATTCAGATTTGTCGACATTAAAGGGGCAAGATTTAGTATCTGTGTGTCATGCCTGAGGCAGATCCGCCTTAGGCGGAAAATGAGCAGATGATATGCGAAGAAACACCCCGTTCCGATTACTATCGGAATGGGGGATGGGGGATGGGGGGCGCATATCACTGCGAAATTGAGCTACAGATACTTGAGTTTGACCCTTAGTCGAGAAATCTAAATCACCATAACTATAAATTAATTTGTCAGAGCAATATTTTATTTTATTTTTTTGATTGTTTACTCTTTATAATTATATACCGTGCGGCGGGCAAGTCAATATATTTTATCTCAGGTTACGCGTCAGGTTATGCGCCACATGAACCAACTTCCCTTAAGCCCATCCATTCCCTCAGTTGGTTCACTCTGGCGCTTTTAACGATCTGTATTTTCAGCGCGGATTTTCCATTACAATTAATAAAATTATAATTAAAAAATAAATATTTGCATATGCCGCGCGTCACAATTTCCGAGTGATTTTTATCACATTTAAACTAGTGCTCTGGCAAATTAATTTTGAGGGGGGACTTAAGACTTAAGGAAGACTTAAGGGGACGCCTATAAGAAAGTAAGTCAAGAGAAATATTTGTCCCTATAGCAAAGATGTTTTCTTGCTTACGGTCTCCACCCCATATATTTACCCATTTTTAATTTGTTTATAAAAACATGAATTCAA
>JBFMCF010000009.1 GCA_040754625.1 bacterium
TAATGAAAAACATAAAACTTTCAGGCAAAAAGTTTTTCATTTTAGAGATTCTTTTTCTCATGATTCACTTATGGTTTTGCCAAATATTTTAAAATTGGCAGCTTAAATTTGCCAAACTCAAGTTATAATATTCATCCTTAAAAAATTTTAATTTTATCATTCTTTGCATACTATTTTTTCCCTTTTCTGTCCCATCCTCAAAATCCAATATACCGCCACTCCTGCAAAAATATGTTTTAATGTGTGCCCGCTTGTAATATTCCCCATCGACCAGACTAATTTATCGGCCAGTTCAAATGCCTTTGATATTGCGTAAAAAACCATCACTGTCCATAAATCATTTGATTTTGTATATCTTGAGGGAAATTTCCATAGAACAAAAGATATCAAAAGCATCGGATAGAATTGAACAATAATATAGGGCCGCAAATCTCCCATGCCCTGCAATTCTGTTACATACCAGTAAATAATGCTGAAGGCTCCGAATAATGTGAGAATTAATAAAAGGATAAAACCCCTGATTTCAAATCGTTCATAAAAAATTGCTGATAAAAATGTCATAAATGATGTTGCAAGGGGCAATCTATCCCATAACATTGTTGTATTATTTGGATTCAAATGATAATATCCTGACCCAAAACCGGTTAAAAATATACTAATAAAAAATATAAGATAGGAAAGGCTAACAAGTTTTTCTTCCTTACTGCATGAATTATATTTTTTCACTAAATAAATTGAGCCGACAAGTCCAATTATTATAAAAGGAAGATTTGAAACCACATCCATAAAATTTGGAATCCCGAAAAATACCCGATTGTCAATAAATTGGTGGTAACTTAAATACTGCGGAATTCTTGGCACAAATACCATTATTGTAAAAACAACCAAACTAAAAATGATGATTAACCAGATACTTTTTTGATGATTCATATCTAACCTCTCACTTGGCTGACGAAATTTCCCGCTATTTCTTTCGCCTTCGCCATATCCACCTTACCCGTCCCCAGTGTCGGCCATTCGTCAATTTTGAAAAACATTTGCTTGGCCGGGACCCATAAATTCGGGATGTCCGACTGGCCTAGTTTCTCGCATATTTTTTCTGTTATTCCTTTGTAATTATGGCAAAGAACAGCTAAAGCTTCTCCTTTTTTTTCATCGGGAACCGACAGGACAAGAAATCTTGCCTCCGGTTCATCCGCAGCTTCATAAATTTTTTCTTCCACCATAATATGCGAAACCATCTCGCCGCCGATTTTGCTAAAGCGGGACAATCTATCGGTAATTTGTATAAAACCGTCTTCGTCTATCGAGGCGATATCGCCTGTCGCATACCATCCGTCTTTTATTACTTCGTCAGTTTTTTCTTTATCATCCCAATACCCTTTCATTACATTTGGCCCTTTAACCATTAATAATCCGGACTCTTTTGCCGGCAGCAATTGCCTTGTTTCAGGATCGATGATTTTAACGGATACCCCAGGGAGCGGGCGCCCGACTTTTCCTTCTTTGTGCCCCAGTTGAAATTCATGATGGTGTTTTATGTTAAAGACACTTACGCACGCGACAGGAGAAAGTTCAGTGCACCCGTAACCTTCAAGGACAGGGATATCAAATTTTTCAAGAAATTCTTTAGCGATCTCTTTGCGCATTTTTTCAGCGCCTGTAATTACGAAATGGAGGCTGTTAATGTCTTCCTTATTGAACTTTTTCATCCACATCTGGAGAAAAGTGGGGGTGGTCAAGGCCATTGTGCATTTGTGTTTTTTAATCATTTTCTGGACGATTAAAGGTTCCAGCGGGCTTTTATGATACGCGACAGAAAATCCTCCAAGCAATGGAAGCCATATTGTGGCCGTGTATCCGAATGAATGAAAAAAAGGAAGAATGCCTAAAATACAATCATCGGAATCCGTCTGGAAAACTTCAAGAAGTCCCTGCACATTTGACTGAATATTTTTATGCGTAAGCATGACGCCTTTGGGAATACCGGTGCTCCCGCTTGTAAACACGAGTGTTGCGATATCATCGAGATTCGATTTTGACTTCGGAATAAAAACCGATTCGATAATTGTAGACGGCGTGATAAAAAGCAAAATCCAGAGCATTAAACCATAACCTTTAGACGGTTTCGCAATATCTTCCAGGTAAACCATCCTTTCATCATGCGGCCATTTCAGCCCTTCAAGGACTTTACGGGATGTTATTATTTTATTTATTTTGGCTTTTTGCCGGATTTTATTTATTATTTCGGGTGTCATTGTAAAATTTATGTTAACGGGAATTTTACCCGCCATATTCAACGCGATATTTACCAGCGCGCCGTGGGTGCAGGATGGAAATAAAACACCGATCCTTTCATCATCAGGAAAGTGTTTCATAAACTTTTTCGCAAGCATCACTGACGCGGCAGCTATTTTCCCGTATGAAAGTTCAACACCTCCTGAATCCGCCATTCCTTTTATGAACCATTTTTGTTTGCTGATGCGCAAAAAATTCCTGTGAAGAGGAAGCATTTGGCTGATACGGTGGCCGAAGGCGTGGCTTCCCAGTTCAAGCACAGCCTGCCGGACTTCGTGCACTTTGGACGCCGCGGGCATACTTTTTCCAAAAGAAACAGTCACGGGGTAAGGAATCTTTTTCGGTATTTTCCATATAAATTTCCCGCTGTGGAAACTGAAAATGCTTCCCCAGACACGGTCTAAATTCACAGGGACAATCGGAATATCCATGTCTTTTGCAATGAATTCCATGCCGCGGTGAAAACCCAGGGTTTGCGCTGTTCGCGAAATCGCGCCTTCAGCGAAAATACAGACAATATGCCCTTCCTTTAAAGCTTTTTTGGCCTCTTCCATACTTGCCATAAACTGCTTAGGCTTGTCGGAGGCTGATATTGGAATCATATGCATTATTTTAAAAAACCAGTGCATGGGTTTCCATTCATAAATTGGCCGCCACATGAAAAACCTGATATTTCTCGATAAAGATGCCCCGACAGATAATGTCAAAATAGGTATGAAAGGAATGAAAGTTTTGAAACGGGGTAAATTTTAGATTTCTCCCTTTAGAAAAGGGAGATTAAGAGGGATTTGAGAGAATTGGCAAGTGTATTTAACACGATA
>JBFMCF010000010.1 GCA_040754625.1 bacterium
AGGCTGGGAATAAAGATCCCTAATCGTCCGGTTTTTATACAAAATGTAGTGCAGAATTTGAGGGGGTAAAACCCGCAACCCCTTGAAAAATAAGGAGCTTGATTTTAAAACTGCGGAACTTAGGCTAGATTGGATAAGTCCTTTTCTGGCATTTCATTGAGCCTATAAGGAATTGAAACCGAAAATACATCTTCAACATGAGGACAGAGTATACATTTCATTGAGCCTATAAGGAATTGAAACGCACAACAACAACAACAACCAGTATCTGTAATGATAATTTCATTGAGCCTATAAGGAATTGAAACGGTCTAAGTGGAGATTTGGAAAGATTTTTGGTGTATATTTCATTGAGCCTATAAGGAATTGAAACAAAGTAGATGTTGACCAGCATATGATGGATAGATGTAATTTTATTGAGCCATATTTGGTATGTTACTTTGCGGGAGTGATACTGTTGTTTTTTAATCTTATAAGCATAATAATTGCTGCTAATCCAGTGAGAAATCCAATCCATTGGGATGTGGAAAATATCCAGTAAATTCCTCTTTCATAATCTCCCCGCAAAATTTCATTGAGACTTCGTAAAATTGAATATAAAAGTATAAATGTCCAAAACAACTGCCCATGAAATTTTTTATATTTTTTAAAAACAATAAGCAGGATAAAGAGTAAAAAACAAAAGACGAATTCATAAAGCTGGGTAGGATGGACAATAACGTCTTTCCCGAAAAAAGTCCCGGCCGGGCTTTCTATTGAGCAATGTATTCCCATAAATGAATCAGTTTCTTCACCAAAACAGCAGCCGTTTAAAAAACATCCTATTCTTGTAATACTTATACCAAGCGCCAAATAGGGCGCGATTAAATCGGAAATCTGCCATTTATGCAAATTATGTTTTTTTAAATATAAATAGGCGGCTGCAAACGCGCCAATAAGCCCCCCGTAATAAACAAGCCCTCCATGATGGAATAAGATGATCTCTATGGGGTTTTCCAGGAAAACTTTGTAATTTACGATAATGTAAAGAAACCGTGCGCCGATTATGGCTGCCAGGATGCTGTAAAATCCAAGATCGAATATATGATCTTTTTTGATACCTTCTTTTTCAGCGCCGGAAGCTACCTTATAAATGCCTATTATGAAGGCCGCGGCAAGCATGGTCCCGTATGCATATATTTTAATCGGCCCTAATTGAAAAAGTATCGGATGCATTTTCTGCTTTTTCCTTTGTTAAAAATAGAACAATGAAGATCATAGCCACTCCAATAACAATAAAAGTGTCGGCAAGATTAAATACAGGCCAGATGCGGAAATCAATAAAATCAATTACAACATTATATTGTATGCGGTCGATAAGATTTCCGATTGCACCGCTTAATATAAAAATTAATGCTGTTTTTGTCCGTATGTTGTCTGAATTTGTTTCTCTATAGATAAAAAATAATAAGAAAATTGTAATTATTGATAAAATTGTTATTACTATATTCATTTTTGGAAATAAACCAAAAGCGATACCGGAATTACGGACATATGTGAAATGGAGTATTCCGTCTATAATTTGTATGGATTGGCCAAGATTCAATTTATTTATTATTAATAATTTAGAAACCTGGTCAAGGATAATAAGGACGATTCCAAGTGCATAGAAGAACATAGTGGTTGATTATTCCAGTAAATTTTGTCTTTCCTGTTTGCATTTGATGCAGTAAGACGCGCACAAGACAGCCTTCAGTCTTTCCTTGTTTATCGGCTTGCCGCATTGAGCGCAAATGCCATAGGTGCCGGTTTTTATTTTATTCAAAGATTCTTCGAGTTTATAAAAGTATTTTTCGGTTTTTGCCCTTAAAAGCAGCAATTTTTCAGTTTCATTTGTATCTGTGCCCTGGTCCGCCAGGTGGATACTATACGCGGATAAATCTCCCGCGTCTTCACGGGGGCTTTTTTTAATATTTTCTTCAATTTTGCGTAATTCAGAACGTATTGCAGTAATTTCTTTTTCTATTAAACTTTTAAATTTCGCAATTTCTTTTTTATTAAGTTTAGCTGGTGTTGACATTAAAGTATTTCTCCTTCCTTTATAATTTTTAAGCACTTTGGGCACAAATTAGGGTGCTCTTTATCAGTCCCTGAAGATTTTGTGTATATCCAGCAGCGTTCGCATTTTATTCCCTGTGATTTTTCAATAAAGACTGATAAGCCGGGTATATTAACGGCAGAATATGAATTACCGGTTTTATTTTTGGTATTAAATATATCTACCGAAGAAACAATAAAAATTGTGGGAAGGTCATTTTTATATTTATTTAGAAAGGCCTCAAGTTTTTTGTCTTCGACTGAAAGTACAACATTTGCCTCGAGTGACTGGCCGATGATTTTAGATTGACGGGCAATCTCCAGCGCGGAATAGACCTCTTTTCTTACTGAAATTAAATTGTCCCAGTTTTCCTCAAGATGTTTTTGGATATATTCCTCGTTAATCTCGGGTAGTTCGCTCAAATGGATACTTATTTCTTTGCCGTGGAATTTTGGCAGGTGCTGCCAAACTTCTTCAGATGTATGGACCATTATGGGGGCCATTAATTTTGAAATGTTATGGATTATTTCAAATAAAACGGTTTGGGCGGCCCGTCTTTCAACTGATTTTCTGCCATATGTGTATAACCTGTCTTTTAATATGTCAAGATAGAAAGCGCTCAAATCGTTAACGCAATAATTGTATAACGCATGATAAAAATAATGAAATTGAAATGAATTATAGCCCTGTATGCTTTTTTCAAGCATCCTCTGGAGCTGAATAAGCGCAAACCGGTCGATTTCAAGCAGGTTGTTATAATCAATTTTGTCGGTTTCCGGGTTAAAGTCATGAAGATTTCCTAAAATATAACGGCATGTATTTCTTATTTTACGGTAAGCGTCTGTAAGCCTGCCGAGAATTTCTGTGGATATCTTTATATCGTTCTGATAATTTTCAGATGCAACCCATAAACGGACTATGTCAGATCCATATTTTTCTATAATTTCCTGCGGGGCAATAACGTTACCGGTGGATTTGGACATTTTTTTACCTTCACCGTCAACGACAAATCCGTGTGTCAGGACACTTTTATAGGGTGCGGTTTTTTCTATGCCGACTGATGTAAGGAGCGAACTATGAAACCATCCGCGGTGCTGGTCGCTTCCTTCGAGATACAAATCGGCAGGCCAGGATAATTCAGTCCTTTGTTTTAGTACCGCGGCATGGCTTACTCCCGAGTCAAACCAGACATCAAGTATGTCTGTTTCTTTCCTGAATTTTTTTCCGCCGCAGCCTGGACAGGATTTGTTTTCAGGTATCAAATCTCCGGTATTCATGCTGAACCAGATGTCCGCGCCGTGTTTTTTTACAAGGTTGCGAACTTTTATCATAATATCATCGTCAACAAAGTCCCGGTTGCAGTTTTCGCAGAAAAATACAGGAATAGGGACCCCCCATGCGCGCTGCCTGGAAATACACCAGTCAGGCCGGTTCGCGACCATCTGGGATATTCTTTCTTCTCCCCATGAAGGAATCCATACCACTTTTTTTATTTCTTCAAGCGCGTTTTTTCTTAAAAAGTTTTTCCCGTTAAGGCTTATAAACCATTGTTTGGTTGCCCTGAAAATAACCGGTTGTTTGCATCTCCAGCAATGAGGATATGAATGTGTAATTTTTTCAGAGAACAGTAAAGATTGTTTTTTCGCCAGGAGATTTATGATCCCCGGGTTAGCCTCGAGGACTTTTTGCCCTGAAAACAGTTCAACGTCATTTGTAAAACATCCTTTTGCGTTAACAGGCGCTATAACCTTAAGGTTATATTTGAGACCTGTTTCAAAATCTTCTTCTCCATGGCCGGGCGCAATATGGACACACCCGGAACCCGTTTCCATATCAACAAAATCAGCAAGGACCATCTGGCCGGTCCTGTCAATAAAGGGATGTTTATATGTTAATCCTTCTAAGGATTTTCCTTTCCAGGTCCCTAAAATATTTTCGTGTTTTGTATTAATCTTTTCAAAAAAGCTGTTTTCCAAATCTTTGGCGATTATTAAAATATTATTTCCGGTCCTGTACGCGTTATATATTTTTTCCGGATGGACTGCCACCGCCATATTTCCCGGTAATGTCCACGGGGTGGTGGTCCAGATTACAATATAAACATTTTCTTTTAAATCCGGCAATATTTCCTGGGGATTAGTCAATAAAAATTTTACAAAGATTGAGTCAGTAGATTCGTCTTCATATTCCACCTCAGCTTCAGCCAGGGCCGTTTCGCAGGTCCCGCACCAATATATAGGTTTTACACCATGGTAAATGAATCCGACATTTGCCAATTTTCTGAATTCATCAATTATTGTGGCTTCATAGTCATAATTCATTGTAAGGTAGGGGTGCGTCCATTCTCCATAGTTCCCCAGTCTTTTGAATTCTTCGCGCTGTATATTTACAAATTTTGCCGCGTAATCTTTACATTTTTTCCTGATTTCGATAATAGGAACAGTATCTTTGTCTTTCAGATTTTTTGTAACCTGGTGTTCCACAGGCAGGCCATGGCAGTCCCAGCCGGGGACGAAGGGGGCATCATATCCCTGCATGGATTTATAACGGACAATTATGTCCTTTAATATTTTGTTAAATGCGGTGCCGATATGAATATGGCCGTTTGCGTAGGGAGGGCCGTCATGAAGAATATATTTTTCTTTCCCTGCTCTTTTTTTCCGCAATTGGCTGTAGATTTCTTCCTTGTCCCAGATTTTTGCAATTTCCGGTTCGCGTTTCGCGAGTTCCGCGCGCATGGGGAAATCAGTTTTAGGCAAATTTATAGTTTTTTCGTATAACATAATATCCTTCAAAATATAAGATTTTTAATTATAACATAATATGAATTATTGTCAATACCATTAAAAATCCATTAGTAACCGGTCAGTTACCGGTGGTTTTGTAGCCGCAGGCTTTAGCCTGCGTAAACATTAACTGATAATTTTATTCAAATTAAAATCAAGCGAACCAGAAAAAGAATAATCTTTCCAGTCGGTAACAAG